>NZ_FOTL01000015.1 GCF_900114585.1 Methanobrevibacter olleyae
ACATATGAAAATGTGTTATTTTCATCTAAAAATAGTTTTTGATTATTATTTTTAATTTTTGGTCTTTTATTGAGCCTTTTCTCAATAATTTCATTGGGATTTATTTTTTCATTTTTAAAATCAAAAAGTTTAAGTTGTATGAAGTTTATATTAGTATTGAGGACAAATTTGTTTTGTTTAGTCATAAAATATTATTTGTCCTCACTTATTTAAATAATTTACTATTTTTAAATCCTTTATTTCAAAATTAAAGAAAAAAATAACCTATTTTTATTTAACGAAGAAAAAAAATAAAAAATAAAAAAAGCCTATAAAATTTTACAGTCACTATTTTTTGAGTTTTTATTGATTAAAACTAATTTGCTTTTTTCTAATTTTTTATAATAATTTCAAGATATAAGAAAATTAAATATAATAAGAAAAGAAAATATTTAAGTATATTATCAAATTGTTCTAGTATGTATAAAAAGTACTAATTTAAAAATTGATATTTATTCAATTTTTTATCTAAAAATAATTTATAAGTCATATAAATCAATATAAATCTTAATGAATTCTTATTTATAATTTTAAGAGATTTAAAATCTTTAATTTTAAATATAAAGAAAAATGTGATATTATTAATCTTTTTTGTTATATATACTTCACAACATATTTAATTAAGCTATTATAATAATTAAACAGTTATTGAAAAATTTCATAAACTAATCTTAATCGAATACTAAAGATTGAAAAATCATAAAAAGTAATTACTATTTATTATAGGAATGATACTATGCTTCAAATTGCAGTTACAGGTAAACCAAATGTAGGAAAATCCTCATTTTTTAATTCAGCTACTGCCTCTCAAGTCGAAATGGCTAACTATCCATTTACAACCATAGATGCAAATAAAGCTGTTGCTCATGTTATTAGTGAATGCCCATGTAAAGAATTAGATTTAATATGTAGTCCAAATAATTCTCAATGTATCGATGGAACAAGACTAATTCCAATAGAATTAATCGATGTAGCAGGACTTGTTCCAGGAGCTCACGAAGGTAAGGGTTTAGGAAACAAGTTTTTGGATGATTTGATGCAAGCTAAAGTATTTATTCATGTAATTGATGCTTCTGGTTCCACAGATGCAGAAGGAAACCCAGTTGATTTAGGTTCACATGACCCATTAGAAGATATTGAGTTTTTAGAACATGAAATCGTTATGTGGATGTATGGAATTGTAAGTAAAAATTGGGTAAGGCTTATTCGTAAAGTTGAAGCTGAGCATTTAGATTTTTCTAAGGTTATTTTTGAGCAATTATCTGGTACTGGTATTATTATAGAAGATGTTATTGAAGCTTTAAGAACTGTAAATTCTAATTATGGTAAATGGGAAGAAGAAGATTTAATTGAATTTGTACGTAATCTTTTAAATATTGCAAAACCTTCCATTGTTATTGCAAATAAAGCAGATTTACCTGGAGCAAAAGAAAACATTGAAAGAATGAAAGAGAAATATCCCAATCTAATTCCAACATCTGCTGAATCTGAACTTGCACTTGTAAATGCAAAAAAAGCAGGATTAATTTCCTATATTTCAGGAGATTCAAGCTTTGAGATTCTTGAAAAAGATAAATTAAACCCTAACCAAGTTAAAGCTTTAGAATATATTCAATCCAACATCCTTGATGTTTATGGAAGTACTGGTATTCAAAAAGCACTTAATCAAGCGGTATTCGAGCTTTTAGATATGATAGTTGTTTATCCAGTTGGTGATGAGAATAAATTTACTGACCAAAAGGGTAATGTTTTACCAGATGCTTTCTTGGTTCCTAAAGGATCTACTCCTCGTGAATTTGCATATATTATTCACACAGATATTGGTGATAAGTTTATGCATGCAGTAGATGCAAGAAAGAACATGAGAATTGCAAGTGATTATGAAATCCAAGATAGGGATATTATTAAAATTGTAACCCACTAGATTACTATTTAAATATATTTTTAGTATTTTTTAATCTAAAATTTATTTTATTTAGATATTTAGAATTATTAATCTTATTATTGATTTTTAAATATTTCTTATTATTTTAAATAATTAAAATTTAAATAATTAAAATTTTTATTATTTTAAATAATTGAATTAATTATTTTTATTATTAGGTGAAAAAATGATGCATCCACGTCCAAGTCCAATAGCTGCTTCTTTATACACTTTAAGAGACTTAAATGCAGATGTAATTATCATGCATGGTCCTCACGGTTGCTGTTTTAGAACAGGCAGGCTTTTAGAAAGTGATGGAGTTAGAGTTGTAACTACAGCTATGGCTGAAAATGATTTTATTTTAGGAGCGGCAGAAAAGCTTGAAGAAACCCTAAAAGAAGCTTATGATACTTTTAATCCTAAATTAATTGGTATTGTAGGTACTTGTGCAAGTATGATTATAGGTGAAGACTTGAAAGAACCTATTGAAAATTTAGCCCTTGATGCAGTTGTCTTGCCAGTTGAATCTCATGGTGGTTTTGGAGAAGGGGATAATACTGAAGGAGCTATTGCAGTATTAAATGCTGCTGTAGAATATGGTGTTATCTCTCAAGAAGAAGCAGACCGTCAAAATGAAATGTTGAGGCTTGCTACACAGGTTGAAAAAACTCGTGGAATGGCACAAGGTAAATATATTAAACCTAATTTTGGAGATAGTAAAGAAAAGGTTGCTAAAATCATAATAAATGCAATTAAAGAAGCTAAAAAAGTAGTATTTGTATTAAATGCAAAAAAAGAAACTTCATACCTATTTGCAGATATTTTAAATTGTGACTTTTCTAAGCTTTTCAATGATTCTAATTCTAGTTCCAATTCAAATATAAAATCAAATAAAGACATTGAAAATCTTCATTTTATAGCTAATTTAGATGAAAATATAGGTCTTCCAAGAATTAGGCAGCATGCAGCAAACATTAATAAAGAACTAAATGAGATGGGGATTGATATTGAATCCATTACTGGAGGATTAGATGAATATCCAATCACTCCAAGAAAAGCAGAAGCTTATTTAAAGGAAATTAATCCAGATTTAGTTATTGTTGCAGGTGTTCCACATGCATTATATGTAGAAGAGCTAGATTGTGAAACTATTGCTGTTACAGATGGCCCAAGACTTGTGGAGCCACTTAGGGAATTAGGCTACACTCATGTAATAGCTGAATTAGATGCCCATTCTAAAACATTAGGTGTAGATACGATAGTTGATTCTGACTTTGGTATGATGATACGTTCAGCTATTGAATGGGAGATTGGATGAGATTAAATCTTTTCATATAACTTATATTTTAATTAATTATTATTTTAATTTAAACCATATTTTATTTTTATCCAAAAATACTATTATCTATTAAGATATTTTATCATTTAAGTTTAATTATTAAGCCATAAGGTAGTTTTTATGATTACGATTATTGATTATAAAAGTGGAAATCTTAGAAGTATTTCTAATAGTTTTAAAAAAATAGGCTCTAAAGCTATTATAACTGGTAATCCAGAGGAGATAGCTAATGCTAAACACTTAGTTCTTCCAGGAGTAGGAGCTTTTGGAACAGCTATGGAAAATATTGAACCTTATAAAGGTCTGATTTATGAACATATCGATGATGGAAAACCATTTTTAGGTATTTGCTTAGGTCTTCAGGTTCTTTTATCATCAAGTGATGAAGCTCCTAGAGTTAAAGGCCTTGATATTTTTAAAGGACAGGTTGAAAAGATTCCTAAAGGTAGAAAAATACCTCATATGGGTTGGAATCAGTTAAAACAAGTTAAGAATTGTCCTATTTTGGATGGTTTAGATGGTGAATCATTCTACTTTGTACACTCTTATCATGCTATTTTAGATGATGATTGTAACTTATCTGGAACTTGTGATTATGGTATTGACTTAACAGCATCTATATCAAGAGACAATGTATTTGCAACTCAATTTCACCCTGAAAAAAGTGGAGTTCCAGGTTTAAAGATACTTAAAAACTTTGTTAATTTATAATTTTTAATTTTTTATATTCTTTTTTAATTTTATTATTTTCTTTTAGCGTATCTTATTTTAGTATTTTTTAATTTTATTATTTTCTTTTAGTTTATCTTATTTTAGTATTTTTTAATTTAATTTTTCAATAGAAATATTTATATACTAATACTTGCATATACAAGTGTATTATTGCATATGCAAGTGTGAGGTAAAATATGGAAAAGAACTCAAATATAGAAATGATTACAGGTGACCCTAAAAAGGCAATAAACAAATTATCACTACCTATTATAGCAAGTATGTTTTTAATATTTGCAAATAACATTATCGATAGTATATGGGTAGCAGGATTAGGTGCAGAACCACTAGCTGCACTTGGATATATTACACCATTATTTATGGTACTTATTGGAATTGGAAATGGAATTGGTGCTGGTGGTAACTCATTAATATCACGTTATATTGGTGCAGAAAATAGATCTTCCGCAAATAATGCAGCAATACATAACTTAATTTTAGGAATAATTATATCAATTTTTGTTTCAATAGCTATTTTAATCTTTTTAGAACCATTACTTAATATAATGGGAGCAAGCAGTGTTTTAAATTATGCTATGGATTATGGGCAAATCATATTTGCTTTTTCATTTGCAATGTTACTTCCGCCAATATTTGGAGGAGCATTTAGAGCAGAAGGGGATGTTAAAAGAGCAACAATACCTATTGCAATAACTGCAATAGTCAATATGTGTATAGATCCTATTTTTATTTATACACTTAATTTAGGAGTAGCAGGTGCTGCATGGGCAACTGTTATAGCTCATATGCTGTCAATTATTGCAATGCTTAATTGGATGTTAATTAAAAAAGACACTTATTTAAAGTATAATCGTGAAAGTTTTCACAATGATTTATCAATGTATAAAGATATTTTAGTTGTAGGTATTCCAGCAAGTTTAGAACAACTAATCTTATCTGCACTTACAATTGTAGTTAACTATATGCTTACACTTGTTTCAGGACCTGTTGCAGTAGCTGTTTATACTGCAGGTTGGAGAATTGTAAATCTTGGAATGCTTCCTGCTATAGGTGTTGGAACTGCTTCAATTTCAGTTGCAGGAGTTGCATTTGGTTCTCGTAAATATGAGAATTTAAGAGTTACAGCAAGATATGCAGTTAAAGTTGCATTAATCGCTTCAGTTATCGTATGTATACTATTAAACATATTTGCAAATCAAATTGCCTTTATATTCTCATATTCAGAAAGTAGTGCTCAACTAGAGCCACTTATTGCAAGCTTTTTACAATTGATGTGCTTATTTATTTTATACGTTCCATTTGGTGCAAGTGCAGGAAATGTATTCCAAAGTGTTGGAAAAGGAACAATTTCATTTATTCTAACTACATTTAGAGAATTTATTTTAGTTTTAATATTTGCCTATGTTTTAGGATTTGTATTTAATTGGGGTGAATTTGGAATTTATTGTGGAATGTTAGTTGGTGGAGGAATAGGATCACTTATAGCATATTTAGCTATTGAGTTCTATATAAGTAGATTAATAAGGAGTGGAGATAATGAACTTTAATGAGGATGAGATCTATCATTCTTTTTTGGATGATGATATACCTAGCTCTCCATTAATTTCTATACTTTATAGGGAGCATGCCAAATTTATTAATGAAATTGTAAAGGAAGATGATTTAAGTTTTGGCCTTCATCCTCTTTTAATTTCAATTTATAAGAATGATGTGTTAAATCAAGAACAATTAGCTCAAATTTCTCATTTAAATGAAAGCACTATAACTCGAAACTTAAAAAAACTTGAAGATAAGGGGCTTATTGAAAGAATCCCACATAAACGGAAAAAACTCATTAAAACAACTGAGAAAGGTAATTTAACTGCTCAAAAAGTTATGGACTATGATGAAATGTGGGATGAGCAAATCAAGTTGAGTTTAAGTGATGAGGAATATAATAATTTTTTAAATACTTTAAAGAAGATAACACATGATTTAATTTAAGTTTATTCATTGCTTTTTTATTATTTTAAAGCTGGTTTTTTATTTTTCTTTTTTTATTACTTTAAAGTTAATTTTTTATTTTTCTTTTTATTTTTTAATCATTAATTATCCTATATTTTTAGTAAATTATTTAAATAACTGTTTACATATTATTTTTGAGATAGATATTATGGCAAAATTTAAATTAATATTTATTTTAGTTATAACTCTTGTTTTTATATTTGGAATCCTTATGGTTTTAGATGTGCATACTTCATTTGATGATTCTACAAGTCTTATACCTAGTTCTAATTCAAGTGATGATATCAATCAATCTAATTATGAAAATGGTAGCTCTTCAGCTGATTCTAATAATAACAATAATACTAATGCTAATTCTACTTCTAATACTAATACAAATAAGAATAATCATGATGATAAGATAGATTATGATTCAAAATATTATGACAGTTCATATATTAAAGGCCTATATTTATGTAATGATTTAGAACAAGCATTTAAAGATGCAAAAGCACATCATAGGAATGTTATGATTGTTTTTGATCAAGGAACTTGTATTAATTGTGAATATCTAAAAGAAAAAGGCTTAAGAGATTCAAAGATTCAAAAAGAAATAAATGAAAATTTTATAATATTAATTGTAGATACTAGTTCTAATCCAGAGCTTGCAAGTAAACTAAATATTTATGGAACTCCAACAACAGTTATTTTAGACGAAAATAGAAATGAATTACATAGAACTGTTGGTTATGAATCTCCTAGTAAATATTTAAATGAACTTAAAGAAGCTAGTAGTAAATAATTTATTTTATCTTATCTTGAAGAAGCTAGCAGTAAATAATTTATTTTATCTTATCTTGAAGAAGCTAGCAGTAAATAATTTAGTTTATTTTATCTTAAAGAAGCTAAAATTAGTAATCTTCTAAAATTTAATCAATTAAGCTATGAATAATCTTATTTAATATGAGGTATTAAAATGGAAATAATTCCTATTTTTTCTTTTTTTACAGGTGTAATTTCAATATTATCTCCTTGTATTTTGCCTATTTTGCCAATCTTTATAGCTTTTAGTTTAAAATCTAAATCTAAGCCAGAGCTTGTATCATTTATCTTGGGCTTATTTAGTATATTTACATTGATAATATTCTTAACAGGATTCTTTACATATTTTGTTTATAAATATATTATTTATGTAAGGATTATTTCAGCTATTGTTTTATTTATAATTGGTATTTTGATGCTATTTGAATATTCATTTAGCTTTAAACCAATCAGTCCTAAGAATGATAACGGAATTATACCATCATTTATACTTGGATTTTTAACCTCTGTATCTTGGGCTCCATGTTATAGTGCTTATCTCGTCTCTCTTATAACTTTAGTTATATCAAAGAGTCCTTTATTTGCAGCAGCCAACATAATTTTATATTGCTTAGGCTTTGCATTAGCTTTAGCTATTTTAAGTTATGCAATATCTAAGATAAATCTTGAAAAATGGATAGATAAAACAAGTTATATTCCTAAAATATTTGCTATTTTGATTATGATTGGTGCTGTTTATTTATTTTATGGTTCTCTTCAAGTCTTTTTATAATTGTTTACTGTTTTTAACTCTTTTTTTTATTCTATAATTTTATCTGCTAAATTTTTATGGTATAATTGATTTACTTTTCACTTTCTAAAATCAAATATTATATACTGAATAAGATAAATATAACTATATAGCTATTATAAATTATTAAATTTTATTTATTTTTATCATTTTAAAAAATAAAATTTATAAGATTTTTAAGTGGAGATTTAAATGATTTATTCAAATGAAGTAGAAAATATGTGTCCTGTTTCTAGGGGGGCAAATCATGGGTCTGCACCAATACCTGAAGAAGGTAGATGGGTAAAATCTAAGGAAATAAGTGATATTTCTGGATTAACTCATGGTATAGGTTGGTGCGCACCTCAACAAGGCTGTTGTAAATTAACCTTAAATGTTAAAGAAGGTATAATAGAAGAGGCATTAGTTGAAACATTAGGATGTTCTGGAATGACTCATTCTGCAGCTATGGCTGGTGAAATTCTTGTTGGTAAAACTATTTTAGAAGCATTAAACACTGACCTTGTATGTGATGCAATTAACACAGCTATGAGAGAACTATTCTTACAAATTGTTTATGGTAGAACTCAATCTGCATTTTCAGAAGGGGGCCTACCGGTTGGTGCTGGACTTGAAGATTTGGGAAAAGGTCACAGATCACAAGTTGGAACTATTTATTCAACTAAATTAAAAGGACCAAGATATTTAGAACTTACAGAAGGTTATATCACTGAAATAGGATTAGATAAAGATGATGAAATTATTGGTTACAAATATATCAATATGGGAATTATGCTTGATTTAATCAAAGAGGGTGTAGATGCAACTGAAGCTATTGAAAGGGCAAGTGGCCAATACGGTAGATTTGAGGATGCTTTTAAAACCATAGATCCAAGGAAGGAATAGTGATATTATGAGTTTATTTGAAAGTTATGAAAGAAGAATAGATCAAATCAATCCAGTTTTAGAGAAATATGGTATAAAAGACCTTGAAGAAGCTAAAGCTATTTGTAATGAAAAAGGATTCAATCCTTATGATATTGTAAAAAGTGTTCAGCCAATTTCTTTTGAAAATGCTTCTTGGGCATATACTCTTGGTGCAGCTATTGCAATTAAAAAAGACTGTAGGAAAGCAAGTGATGCTGCAGGTGCAATTGGTGAAGCATTACAAGCATTTTGTATTCCTGGAAGTGTAGCAGATGATAGAAAAGTAGGTTTAGGGCATGGCAACCTTGCTTCTATGCTTTTAAGTGATGAAACTAAATGTTTTGCATTTTTGGCAGGCCATGAAAGTTTTGCTGCAGCAGAAGGTGCAATTGGTATTGCAAATTCTGCAAATAAAGTAAGGGCTGAACCATTAAGGGTTATTTTAAATGGTTTAGGTAAAGATGCAGCACTTATTATTTCAAGAATCAATGGTTTTACTTATGTTCAAACTGAATTTGACTACTTTACAGGTGAAGTTAAAGTACTTAGGGAAAAGGCATACTCTGATGGTGAAAGAGCAAAGGTGAGATGCTATGGTGCTGATGATGTAAGGGAAGGTGTAGCTATTATGCACTTAGAGGGTGTTGATGTATCAATCACTGGTAACTCAACTAACCCTACAAGATTCCAACATCCAGTAGCTGGAACTTATAAAAAGGAATGTATTGAACAAGGTAAAAAATACTTCTCAGTTGCTTCTGGTGGAGGAACTGGAAGAACTCTACATCCGGATAATATGGCAGCAGGTCCTGCTTCTTATGGTATGACTGATACTATGGGTAGAATGCATTCTGATGCTCAATTTGCTGGCTCTTCATCTGTACCAGCTCATGTAGAAATGATGGGATTAATTGGTATGGGTAATAATCCTATGGTAGGTGCAACAGTTGCTGTATCAGTTGCTGTAGAAGAATCTTTAAAATAGATTTAATTTATTAAATCTATTCTTTTTTTATTTTAATAGCTTTTATTTCTTTTATCTTTTCTTTTTTTAATTTTTTTAGTTTATTTTAAGAGCTTTCTTTTTTATTTTTTTTTAATTTTTTTAGTTCATTTTAATAGCTTTCTTCTTTTATTTTTCTCTAGAGCTGTTTAGATATATTTATATAGTTCCAAACAAAACATATATATGACTACTTATTTTGAAATTTATATATATGGAATAGTTAGATTAATAAGGTGTTAATATGGAAAAAGAAAACTTAATTTTAACTGAAGAATGGGATAAAGTTTTTCCTAAAAATGATGATGTAGAACAATGTAAAGTAACTTTTGTAAATAGATATGGAATCACTTTAGCTGCAGATTTATACAAACCAAAAGGTACAGAAGGTAAATTGCCTGCAATAGCTATTAGTGGTCCTTTTGGTGCAGTTAAAGAACAAGTTTCAGGTTTATATGCTCAAGAAATGGCTTCAAGAGGATTTTTAACAATTGCATTTGACCCTTCATTTACAGGGGAAAGTGGAGGACAACCTCATTTTATGGCATCACCTGATATTAATACAGAGGATTTCCAAGCTGCAGTGGACTTTTTAGCAACTAATGAAGATGTTGATGCAGATAGGATTGGTATTCTTGGTGTATGTGGTTGGGGAGGAATGGCTTTAAATGCTGCAAGTATTGATACAAGAATTAAAGCAACTGTAACCTCAACAATGTATAATATGACAAGACAAATTGCAAAAGGATACTTCGATGAAGCAGATAATGCAGATGCAAGACATGAAATGAAAGTTGCATTAAACAATCAAAGAACTGAAGACTATAAAAATGGAGAATATGCAAGAATGGGTGGAGTGGTAAAAGAACTTAGTGATGATTTACCTCAGTTTGCTGTGGATTATCATAATTTCTATATTGGAGAATTGGGTTATCATCCACGTTCTCCAGGTTCTACTGATGGCTGGAATGCAACTGGATGTATTTCATTTATTTCACAACCTATAATTGCTTATAGTGATGAAATAAGATCTGCAGTTTTAATGATTCATGGTGAAAATGCTCATTCAAGATACTTCTCAGAAGATGAATTTGCTAAATTAACTGGTGATAATAAGGAATTAATGATTATTCCAGATGCAGTTCACACAGATTTATATTATAAAATGGATGTAATTCCATTTGATAAAATCGAAGAGTTTTATAATAAATATTTATAAGTAAAGATTAATTCCTTTATTTATCTTTTTTAATTTATTTTTTTATTTTTTAATTTGTTTTTAAGATTTTAATTTTTATTATTTTCTAATTTTTTAGGCTGATTTTTCTTAAAGCTTTTTTATTTTTTCTAATTTTTTAAGCTTTTTTTTTAATTAATTTTTAACTGATTAATAAAAATTTATTAATTTGTTTTAATAAAATAAATTTATGGGAATATTTTCATTTTTTAAAAAAGACAAAGTTGAAGAAGATATAGCAGAATCTCATGAAGAGTCTCATATTGAGATTAATAGTGATAATTGTCAAGCTTGCCAGAGATGTGTTTCAGTTTGTCCTAATAATAGTTTTCTTATTGTTGATGGTAAATCATCTCTTAAAGAAGATTACATTTGTAGAGATTGTAAGGTCTGTATTGCAGCTTGTCCAAATGAATGTATAAATTTTGTTAATTTTAAAATATAATTCAAATTTATTAATTCTTTAAATTATTATTTTTTTAAAAAATTTAAAAATTAATTTTTCAAATTTAAATATTTATTTTCTAAAATGGTGTAATAATGGATATAGAAGGTTTTGTAAGAGGAAGACTCAGTAAGGGGTATGACGAAGAAGAACTTAAGCCAATCCTTGCAGCTAGGATAAAGGAATTTAAGGATATTTCAGATGAACATTCACTATTAATGGCAGAAAGTGTTATTGATGAGGTTAAAACAACACTTGAACTTAGTAATACTGAAGATAGATTTTTAAAAGAGATAATTACTGTACCAAAAGCTAATGTAGCTATGGGTAAAATGGGTGTAGGCTCTCGTGGTGCAGGTGACTTTTTTGTCCATCGTAAAATTGCAGAGATTGTAGCAAGTACTAATACACAATCTGTAGTTGACCCTAATGCTCAAGATGATGGTGGAGTAGTAAGAGTCTCAGCTCCTGGAGATGATGTTTATGTAACTACTGCAGTTGATGGCATTCACTCTCGCCTTAGTGAATATCCTTTTTTAGGGGGGTTCCATGTAACTCGTGCTACCTTAAGAGATGTTTGTGTAATGGGGGCAGATCCTGTAGCTATTTTAAGTGATTTGCACCTTGCAGATGATGGTGATATTGGCAAATTATTCGATTTTACAGCAGGTGTATGTGCAGTATCTGAACTTATTGATGTTCCTCTTGTAGCAGGTAGTACATTACGTGTAGGTGGGGATATGGTACTTGGTGATAGATTGGTAAGTGCTGTAGGAAGTGTAGGTGTTTCACAGTATCCTCCAACTGCAAGAAAAGGAGCAACTGAAGGAGATATTATTTTAATGACTGAAGGTGCTGGTGGTGGAACCATTACTACAACTGCACTTTATAATGGTTACTTCGATATTGTATGGGATACAATGAATATTAGTTTTGTAAAAGCTTCTAAAGCTTTATTTGATGCAGACCTTGTTAAAGATATTCATGCAATGACTGATGTAACTAATGGAGGGCTTCGTGGAGATGCTCATGAAATTTCTGAAACCACTGGTGTAGGATTAGAATTCTATCATGATAAAATTAAATCTACTGTTGCACCTAATGTATTAAATATGTTAGATGATTTGGATATTGATCCATTGGGAGTATCTACAGATTCATTAATGCTTGTTGTACCTCCAGAGATTTCAGAAGATGTTAAAAAAGTAATTTCAGATGTTGGAGTATATATTACAGAAATTGGTAAAGTGGATAATGAAGGAAGTCCAAGACTTATTAAAGAAGATGGTGAGGTAGAAACTTTGGTACCTCTCTTTAGAGAAGCTGCATATACTAAAATAAAGAAATTAGTTGGAGAAACAACACCTGAAGACTTTGAAACCATGAAAGACAAAGTTCAAAAAGCAGCTAATAGGTCCATTAAGAAAAAAGAGAAAGTAATTGATTATATTTTAACTAATAATAAGTAATCATAATTTAATTAATTTTTAATTATTTATTTAATTTTTTAGTAATAATTATAGTTTAATTAATTTTTAATTATTTATTCAATTCTTTATTAATTCAAAAGGTGAGGATATGACATTAGAAGGTGCAGAAAGAATAGATGAGTTTATGAATGAAGCGAAAGTGTTTTTCTTAGCAACTGTTGATGGAGACAAACCAAAAAACAGGCCTCTTGGCTTTCACTTACTTAAAGATGGCAAACTTTACTTTGCTGTAGGAAACTTTAAAGATGTTTATAAACAAATGGAAGCAAATCCTTATGTTGAAATTGTAGCTCTTGTAGAAACAGATTTCCTTAGATATTATGGAAAAGCAGTCTTTGAAGAAACATATGACTTTGCAGATGCTATAGTTGAAGGCAATGATTTCTTAAAAGGAATTTATAATGATGAAACTGGTTATAAATTAGCTATTTTTCACTTAGAAGAAGCTACTGCTGAAATACGTGATATAACTGGTAAAATCAATGAATCTTATAATTTTTAATTAAATTTTTTCTTATATTTTTTATTTTTTATTATTTAAAAATAAGATCATTAAATAGTTTTTATTTTTATCTATTTTTTAATTTTATTGTCTATTTTTTTTTATATTGTTATAATTTTTATTCTTTAAGTTAATTAACTTAAATTTATTTTTTTTAAACTTAAGATTCTTTCTCTTTTTAATAAGATTTATTTATATTAAAGTTTATAGTATTATTATATAATAATATAATGGCGTTATATTATTACTTTTATGATTTTTAAGTTTTTTTTATTAATGATTTATTGATTAGAATTTAATTCAAAAGGTGACACATATGGAAAAAGAAATTATTGCAGCAATGATGGCTTCTACATTAGATATGGATAATATGTCTAGTGACAGATTAGAAGCTTTAACAAAAGGACATGGTATGTTAAATCTTGCAGCTATTTGTTCTGCAAACTCAATTGCAAATGATGTCTTAAGAGGAAACAATATAATGCTAACTGATGAAAATGTTGGTAGACTTCCTATTGATGATATCTTAAGAAAAGCAATTGAAGCAGCAGAAGAATGTGGTGCAGATGCAGCAAATGCAGCATTATTAAGTGCTGCATTATGTTATTTTGCAGGAACTAATGCACAAGCAGGTGTTCCAGCAGGAAACAGGAAATTGGGAGCTATGGCAAGAATGATTGCAGGTGTAGATCGCTGTGGTGTACTTGCTATTCCTACTCCAAAAGCAAATAATAGAATCTCAGGATATGCTGCTGTAAGAGCAGTTTATGATGAAATATTTAATAATAATTTAACCCCTATTGAAGGAGCTATTCTTCCATTGGGCGTTGGAGGAGGTCCGTTATATGGACACAATGCATTAGGGGAGGATATAGGTTTTTCAGAACTTGCTCGTAAAGGAGCATATGCAGGTACAAAAGGAATGTTAACTGCATATTCAAATGTAGGTATGCCTCCAAGTCCAATAATTGCTGCTATTTTTGGTGTAGCAGCTATTTTAGAAATTGTTCACCCAGATTCTGAAGTTTCAGAGGAATATGGTGAATTCTTCGTAGCTAACAGCGCATATGTAGCAGGTTTAGGTGCTTGTGAAGCAGCAGGATTACCTGAAAAATTACATATTAGAGGAACTGGAGAAGAATATGACACAGCTACAGTTGTAGGTGACTTTGGAGTAATTATGAAAGATATTGGTGGTCCGAGTGTAGTTGGTATGATTGCATTTGAAGAAATGCTTTCTGCATTTGAAGAATCATTAGATATTGGTGCAGGTTTTTCTGGAGGTCCATTACAACCACCTTTAGGTCATATGACCGCAGATGCAATACTTGCACTTAAAGTTTTACTTGCAAACAATGGGGATGTTGATAAAGCCGCTGAAGCTATTAATGATGTAAAATCTAATTTCTATCTTGAACCAACAATAGCTAAAATAGCTACTAATACTATTGCTCGTAAATCTGAACAAGTTAGAAGAGGACCAGTTACAAAAGCTATGATATTAGCAACTGAAGGTGCATTAAGTGCTGAAACTCTTAGAATTGCTGAATTTGCATATGAAAAACTTAATGAAGGTATGGCTCTTAAGGAAATTACTAAAGCACTTGATGATGAAAAACTTAATAATGTTCAAGCTGCAGCTTCTGGATTGTTTAGTGGAATGATGGGAAAAGATATTCAAATTAATATTACTAATTATTCTGGAAGATCACGTAGGAAAGAAAATCTATTCTTAGATAATTATGCTGGTTTTGATACTCGTGCAGATGTAGAACTTACCATTGATGGTGAAAAAATAGTATTTGAAGAATTAGCTAATAAAATATTGCCTGATGCAATCTTAAATAAAAAATCTGAAATTTTAGAAGCTGTACCTCTTGCAGCAGTTCCTATCACTGAATTACAATTATGTGGGCATACTATTATTAATGTAATTGTTCCTGCAGCAGTTGCAGCTGCAGTAGGGTATGCTGATGGGGATTCTAAAGCTATTGCAAAAGAAGCAGTTCGTGGAGCTTATGTAAGTTCTTCTATTCCTGGAGGAATGGAAAGAGCTCAAGATGTTGCAAAACGTGCAGCTACTATAATGAAAGATTTATAGTGAAAAATTTAAAAAAACTTAAAAATAAATAAGTTTAAATTATTTAAATTATTTAAATTACTTAAATTATTAAATTAATTAAATAATTTCTCTTATTTTTTTATTTTTTCATCATTTTTAGGTGGAAATCATGTTAATAATGACTACAATTGATGATTTACCTCCTGAAGGTATTCCTTATATTACAGATAAAATAATTGATGTTGGAGCTAAAAATGTTCATATAATTAATGCCCTTACTAAAAAAGGACGAATGGAATATATTGTACTTGTTGATTTTGAGGAAAAATATTTTGATGATATTTCAAATCTTTTAGCTTTAGAATTTGGCACAATAGGTATGAAAATCTTTAAGCATGAACATAAAAAGTTTCCATATGAATTAATTGAGAAAAAGGTTTTAATCAATATTAATAATTCTTCTTTAGAATCCATTGTTAAAATTAAGTATTTATTTAGTGATGATGAGAAGTTAATTTCATTAAAAGCAGAATATGAAGATTTAAAACTTTTAGCAAAAAAATTAAATCAAAAAGGTTTTGATATTTCATTTTCTAAGTTAAAAACTATTATTGAGGCAAAAGCTTATATAACACCAATTGATTCTAAATCAATTCTAATTAGTTTGTAATTTTTTAATTATTATATTTTTAACTATTTTTATTTTCTATTTTCTATTTTTCCTATTTTAATTAATTTTCTAATCTTATTTTATTTTTATAATTTAAGTTAATTTTTTATTTTAATTATTATTTTTCAGTTTAATTAAATATTTCAATATTAAATCAATATTAAACTTATTTCAATGCTTTAAAAAGTTTTTTATATGATAAAATTAAATATAAATTTAAAAACATTGTTTATGTGGGCTTATGATTAATTTAATTAAAGATAATAAGGGATTTGTATCACTAATAGATGCATTACTTTCTATTTTTATCTTATTTATGGTTTTAATAGCTTTTAATATGATGAGTGATATTGAAATTCCTTCATTATCTAAGGAAAATGATGATTTTAAAACAGGTCAAGACATTATGGAAATAATATCATCTAAAGTTGATGGCAGAGATTATTCTATCTTAGAGAGAATAACTTATATTTTGTCTTCAAATAATAATTCAATAGCCTCAAAAAGAGAGGTCAAAGATTTATTAGATGATTTTTTCAGCCTTTATTTGGATGATAATGAAAATAATCATCGTTATGCTTTTGTAGAAACTAATCAATTAAATGGTGATGTTTTATCTTCAAATGGAGATTATAGTAGTGCAGATAGAGTAAATGTAGCTATTAGAAACTATGGGAATTATTCCTATAAATTATACTTATTTTGAAAATTAATTCTTTATTTAACTTAATTAAATTTTATTTAATCATCCTTTATTTCTTTATAGCTAAGATTTATATATTTGAATTAACAAATTATAATAAGTTGAAAGATTAAGGTAATCATTTTAAAGTATATTAAGGTATATTAAACTATTTAAACTATTTTAAACTATTTTAAACTATTTTAAACTATTTTTATTGTTTTTAGGCCCTGGTGGTGTAGTTTGGATAACACGTGGGACTGCGGATCCCATTCCCCGGGTTCAAATCCCGGCCAGGGCATTTTTTATAAATTTTAACTATTTTTATTATTCTATTTCTATAATTATTTTAGTTATTAGGGATTCAATAATATTTTTTTAGAGGAATAGCTATGCTTAATGCAAATACTTATGTTACAAAAGAAGAAGGTATTGGTGGAACAATAAGAAACAGATGGGAAGACTTTTATGTAGAAGAAATTCCGGAGGTGATTCCAGAGGGTGAAGGCCCAAATATTTATATATGGATTGAAAAATTAGGAAGAACCACCCTTGATGTTTTACTTGATATTGCAAGAGATTTGCACATAGATAGAAAAAGAATGGGTTTTGCAGGAATGAAGGATAAAAAAGCTATTACTCGTCAATGGATTTGTATAGCTAATATGGACTCTGATGAACAATTTAGCGAGGTTGAATCACTTGCTGGTACTATTCACAATACAGAATTTTTAAAAGTTCTAAGGGGAAGAAAAAAACTAAGGATGGGTCAACTTAAAGGTAATAAATTTAGAATACTAGTTAAAGAAATTGATGGAATGGACTCTGAAGATGAAAATATAAGAAGGGAAGCTATTGAAGATGCAGCTAAAAGAGCAGATGCTATTTTAAAAACTTTAGAAAAAACAGGTGTTCCTAATTACTTTGGCTGGCAAAGATTTGGTAAACCTCGTACAAACACTCATTTAGTTGGAGAAGCTCTTATTCAAAATGATTTAAAAGAGGCTGTAAGAAGATATATTGGAAATCCTCATGAAGGAGAAAGTGAAGATACAAGGCTTGCACGTCAAGCTTATGATGATGGAGACCTTGAAAAATCATTAGAATTAATGCATCCTGGAATGCGTTACGAAAAAATGATGCTAAATGCTTTAATAAAAGAAGAAAAAAGAGCTATTCGCAAAATAGCTGAAAAGGAAGGAATCGATATTGATGATCTAGATAAATCTAAGGTTGAATTATCAGATAAAGCTTATAAAAATGCTATTCATGCACTTCCAAAACCACTTCAAAGAATGTTTGTTCATGCTTATCAATCATATTTATTTAATGCTGCAGTAAGTGAGCGTGTAGCTATGGGTATGGATAAATATATTGAAGGAGATATTGTAATTGATAAAGAAGAACATATTGTAAGGGATAAAAGCCATGAAGAGTTTCAGGAAATGGTATCTTCCTTTGAAATAAATCAGACCTCTCCATTGTATGGTACAAAAGTTCCATTTGCAGGTGGTAAAGTAGGTAAAATGGAAGAGGAAATCTTAAATAGTTATAACTTAACTAAAGCTGATTTTGAAGTATCTAAAATGCCTCGTTTAGGAAGTCATGGTCTTAGAAGAGCTATGAGATTTCAGCTTTGGGATGCAAGTGCTAAAGCAAGTGAAGATGGTGTAATATGTGAGTTTTCCATTGATAAAGGTTCTTATGCAACTGCAGTATTAAGAGAAGTTATGAAGAAGGATGTTTACTAACTAGCTTTTAGGAGCTTCGGCTCGAAAAAGCTGGATTAAAACTTTTTCTAATGCTATGTGATGATTATTTTTTTCTTTTTTAATTTTTTTTTAAAAATTTTTATAATAGAATTTACAAACTAAATATATTTAATGATTTTTTTCATTGTTCTTTTAATTAATTTAAATTAAATTTACTTTATATGTGATTTTATGATTGAATGTAGAAATATTTCTAAAGGCAAAGCAGAAGGGGAATTAATTGTATCTAGTGAAGCTATTAGTTTTTTAGGTGGAGTAGACCCTGAAACTGGTCTAGTCATTGATTCTAATCATGAACTAAAAGGCCAATCTATTAAAGATAAAGTGCTTTTTATTCCAGGAGGAAAAGGTTCTACAGTAGGATCTTATGTAATATTCCAGATGATGAAGAACAATACTGCACCACGAGCTATTATTTGCTTAAAAGCAGAACCTATTATAGCAACAGGAGCTATAATGTCTAATATTCCAATGGTTGATTCTCCATCAACTGTTGATGAATTAGTAAATGGAAAAATGGTTGAAGTAGATAGTGATAATGGAAAGATAGTTATCTTATAAATTAGATTATGGGACTTGATTTTATGACTTCTTTATACATTAAAAATGTGAACATTATAAATCCTTTTGATGAAGAGCCTCTTGATGAGAGACATATTTTAATCAAAGATGGCAAAATAGAGTCTTTAGATAAAGAAGAATCTACATTATATGCCAATCATATTGTTATAGATGGTGAAGATAATTATCTTTTGCCGGGGTTTATAGACTCCCATGCTCATATTATGGCAAATGGATTTCATAAAGAAGATACTATGAAAAATCCACTTGCATTACACTTTTATAATGCTGTAAATAATATGAAAGCAACAATTGATGCAGGTGTTACTACAGTTAGAGATTGTGGATTGGCAGATATTGGAGTTAAAATAGCTCAAAAGGAGAAAATTTTCCCAGCTCCACGATTAAATATTTCAGTTAAACCATTAACTATCACTGGAGGACATTTTGATTTTTACTTAAATTCTGGTTTTGATATGGAGTTATCTTATCCAGGACTTCCTATTGGTACCTGTGATGGTGTAGAAGAGATTTTAAAAAAAACCCGTGAAGTTATAAGGGCCCGTGCTGATTTTATTAAAATTATGGCAAGTGGAGGTATTCTATCTCCCAATACATCTCCAGAATTTTCACAATTTAATACTAAAGAGTTAAAAACTATTGTTGATGAGGCAAAAAATTATAATTTAAAAGTTGTTGCTCACTGTCATAGTTTAGAGGCAATTGAAAAATCTGCTAAAGCAGGTATAAGATCTATTGAACATGGCACATTTATTGACAAGAAGACCTCACACCTACTTTCTAAAAAAAGGATATATCTTACTCCTACTTTAATTGTTCATCAAACTCTTATTAAAGAAGGATTTCCTGTCTGGGATAATTTTGCAGAGGACAAACTTAAAAAATTAAAGGAAGTTGTTAAAATCCAAAAAGAAAACATCGAAATTGCATATCAGGAAGGAGTTAAATTCTTAATGGGTTCTGACTGTGGGGTAATCAGTCATGGTAAAAACCTTGGTGAACTTAAACAATTGGTAGATGTTGGATTAAGCCCTCTTGAAGCTATTCAAGCAGGAACCATTGAGGGAGCTAGATTCTTTAATCAAGAAAATCAATTAGGTTCTATTGAACTAGGTAAAATAGCTGATATGGTTTTAGTTAAAGAAAATCCCATTGATAAGATTGAATCTTTAGCTGATAATGATAATATTTTAGCTGTGGTTCAAGATGGAAAATTACTTAAAAATAATCCTATTTTTTAATTTATTTTAATTTATTTTAATTTATTTTAATTCATTTTAATTTATTTTAATTTATTTTAATTCATTTTAATTCATTTTAATTCATTTTAATTTATTTTATTTAAATAATTGTTAGAATTAGTTTTTAGGTCTAGTTTATTTAGATAAGGTTTTAAAATTAGTTCATTGATTTTATAAAAATTTAAATTTTATTTAAAAAATAAATAGGTACTGAATTTTTATCCCTTTAAAATCCCATGTGTTTTGTCTAAAATACAACTAAAAAGAAGACCTAATGTGGTATTGCAGATTTCATAAGTTTTCCGTACCTACATCTTATACTATTCTTCATTATTTTTACTAAGTAATCTTTCTGAGTTCTTTTAGGCATACCAAAACTTTATATGGGATGTTAGGTATATCATTAATAAAAATATATGATAAGAAATTTATTAAAAACACTAAAGATATTAAAAATATTAAAATTTTTATAAATCTTTTTATTATATAAGAACAAATATAATACTAAATTTAAAAATTAAAAATTTTTATGGTGAAAATATGGCAGAAAAAGAATTAAATGTTGTAGGTATGCACTGTCCTTCATGTGTAATGGCTGTTGAACTTTCTATGAAAGATTTAGATGGTGTAGAAGAGGCTAAAGCTGAATTAGACACTAGCTCTGTAAAAGTGGACTATGATTCTGAAAAAGTCACTGATGCAGATTTAATTGCTGCTGTTAAAGAAGCAGGATTTGATGTGGAATAAGTAAAGTAGTTATTTTTTAGCTATTTTTTCTTATTTTTATTCATTTTTATGATTAATATTATTTCAAATTACTATTTTTTAATTTTTATTATTTCAAATTTTAAAAATTAATTAATATTTTCTAATATATAAATTAATTCGTATAATGAAGAAGTATTTTAAAAATATAAAATATTCAATTAATTAATTACTTAATTTAATGATTAAGGAGGGATTATATGGCAAAGGAAAAAGAATTAAGCATTCCTGTAGATGGCATGCATTGTTCTTCATGTTCACTTCTTGTTGAAAAATCTCTTGCTAAACTTGATGAAGTGGAATCTATCAACGTAGACTTAAACACTAATAAAGCTAATATGGTTCTCAATGATAATGTTTCTCCTGATATAATTGATGAAGCTGTGGAATCTGTAGGTTTTACAGTGCCAAAAGATGAAGTTGTTATTCAGATTGATGGTATGCACTGTGCTTCATGTGTTAATAATGTAGAAAAATTCTTACCTCGTGTTGAGGGGGTTGTAGAAGCAAATGCTAATTTATCTAATCAAAAGGTTACTATAAAATATTATAGGGATATCTTAAATCTTAAAGAGATTCAAAAAACCATTGAAATGTTAGGATTTGAATATATTGGCCTTGATGGAGAATTAGACATAATGGATGAAGAAGAAAGATATCAAAAAGATCTTCGCGGAAAATTATATAGAATTATTGTTGGTTTGGTATTTGCAGCAATATTAATGCTTATAATGCATTTTCACTATACAATTCCTCCATTAACTCTAGGTCAATTATCATTAATAATAGCTATTTTCCCATTCTATTATGTAAGTTATCCAATTTTAAAAGCAGGTTGGAATTCATTTAAACATAAGAACTTAGATATGGATGTAATGTATTCTATGGGTATTCTTGTAGCATTTGTCTCTAGTGTATTAGGTACATTTAACATTGTTTTAGATTCAAGTTTTATGTTTTATGAATCTGCAGTTATGTTGCCTTCATTTTTAACAATAGGCCGTTATCTTGAAGCAAGAGCTAAAAGAAAAACCTCTTCATCTATTAAAGAGCTTATTGGTCTTCAACCTAAAACAGCTACTCTTATAACAACAGATTCTGATGGAAATACTGTCGAAAAAGAAATTGATATAGAAGAGATTAATATTGGTGATATTTTACTTGTAAAACCTGGTGAAAAAATACCTGCAGACTCTATTGTAGTTGAAGGTGAAAGTTATGTTGATGAAGCTATGATTACTGGAGAACCAGTACCGAAACTTAAAAAAGCAGGAATTGATCTATTTTCAGGTACTATTAACCAAGATGGTGCTTTAAAGATTGAAGCACAAAAAATTGGTTCTGAAACAGTTTTATCACAAATTATTGAACTTGTAGAAAAAGCACAAGGTACTAAACCTCCTGTACAAAGATTAGCTAATAAGATTGTTAGTTGGTTTATACCTGTAATTCTTACGATAGCTATTATTGTGTTCTGCTTATGGTACTTTGTAGCAGGTGCTGGCTTATTATTTGCTCTCACTTGTCTTATTTCAGTTTTGGTAGTTGCATGTCCATGTTCACTTGGCCTAGCTACTCCAACTGCTGTAACTGTAGGTGTTGGAAGAGCAGCTGAATATGGTATTTTAATTAAAAATGGTGAAACTTTAGAAAGTTCTCAAGATGTTGATGTTGTAGTATTTGATAAAACAGGTACAATTACTGAAGGTAAACCGGAGGTAGAGGATATTGAAACCTTTGATATGGAAGAAAGTAAATTCCTTCAAATATTATCAACTGTAGAGAATAATTCAAATCACCCAATTGCTAAATCTATATTAAATAGATTTAAGTTAGATAATATTCAATTAAGAAGTGAAGGTAGGGAAGATTTATCTTTACTTGATCTTGATGACTTTGAAAATCTTACAGGTAAGGGTTTAAAAGCAAATGTAACTATTGATGGAGAAATAAAACCAGTTTTAGCAGGAAACCTTAAACTTATGGAGGCAGAAGGTGTCTTTGTAAGTGAAGAAGTTTTAAATAAGTTTGATACTTTTGTAAGCCAAGCTAAAACAACTATTGTAATGGCTGTTAATGGTGAAATTAAAGGAATCATTACTTTAATGGATAAAATTAAATCCAATTCAAAACACACTATTGATGCTTTAGATGAAATGGGCATTGAGACTTATATGCTTACAGGAGATAATGAAAAAACTGCAAGTACTGTAGCAAATTCTGTTGGTATTGATAATGTGATGGCAAATGTATTACCTAATGATAAACTTGATAAGGTTAGCCAACTTCAAAAAGAAGGTAAAAGAGTCTTATTCGTTGGAGATGGAATTAATGATGCTCCTGCACTTTCCCAAGCAGATGTTGGTGTAGCTATGGGTAATGGTACTGATATTGCTATGGAAAGTGGAGATATTGTAGTTATGGAAGGAGACCTTGAGAATGTGGTTGCCTCTATTCAATTCTCTCAAAAAGTCATGACAAGGATTAAAGAAAATCTTTTCTGGGCCTTTGCATATAATATGTTACTTGTTCCAGCAGCTGCAGGTTTACTTTTCTTATTGTTTGATATAGTTTTCCGTCCAGAATGGGCAGGACTAGCTATGGCATTAAGTTCAGTTACAGTTATTAGTTTGTCCTTACTCTTAAAACGTTACATACCACCGATTAAAAGGCAAAGCAATTAATAATTCTATTGTTTAATTGAAGTTTAATTTAATTAAAATTATAGAATTTCTTTTTATTTTTTATTTTTTATAATTTTTTTAAGCTTTGAAAATTTTTATTTTTTATAATTTTTTTTTTTTTAAGATTTGCAATTTTTTATTTTATTTTTTATAACTTTTCTAAAATTGCAATGTTTTTATCATGCTTTCTTTATTTTATTTTTTAATAGTATTTTTACTAATTCTAACTTTTGTTCAAAGGTTTCTACTCCTAGCTTAATTGCTAGTAAAACAGGAATTATTTCTAATCTTCCTATCCACATTAAAAATATTAATAATATTTTAGGAACTGTATCTAAACTTCCATTTATTATACCTGTACTTAATCCAACATTACCTATTGTAGATGTAACATCAAATAATGCATTAATTGGATTATTTGTATAATAAGTCATTATAATCCAAGATATTATTAAAAACATTAAATAAACTGAAATATATAATGTAGATTCTTTCATCTCTCTTTCATTAATTGATTTTCCAGCTATTTTAGTTTTTACAACCCTTCCTTCAGGGGATATTAAGTTTGTCACGGTAAGATGTATACTTTTTAAAAAGGTAATTATCCTAATAATTTTTACAGCACCTACTGTTGATCCTGAAGAACCTCCCATCACCATTAATACTATTATTAATATTAATGCTGTAGGTGCCCAAGAAGCTAATTCAGTTGGGCTTGCTATATTTGCTCCTGTTGTTGTTATTGCAGAAACTATATGGAATATTACATTCATTGGAGCAATATGGGTTAATAGTGCAATAAATATTCCACTAATTATAATGGCTATAATCATGAATTGGAATTGTATATCTTTTAATATAGCATTTCCCTTTGTTTTAATCATTTTGTAATGAACTGTAAAGCTTGTAGCACCTAATATCATTAAGAAGATTGTAATTAAATAAATTATATTATTGTTGTAATATCCGATATTTGCATTTTTTATTGACATTCCACCAGTAGATATTGTAGTGAATGTCAGATTTACAGAATCAAAAATTGGCAACCCTGCTAGAATATATAAAAGGATACCTATTGCAGTATAAATAATATATATTTCTATGGTTTTTTTAAGTGTATTTTTTATGTTGGGCTTTATTTTATCTTCCCTTGCCTCAGATCTATATAATTTATATGCGGAAGTTCCAGGCTTTATAACTATGCTTATAAAAATAATTACTACTCCTAATCCACCAATCCATTGTTCTAAACTTCTTAAAAATAGAATTGACATTGGCAAAGATTCCACATCATTAAAAATGGTTAATCCACTTCCTGTCCATGCAGAAACATTTTCAAAAAAAGCATCTAAAAATGATATATCCAAGATGAGTACCATTATAATCGCTGCTACAAATCCTGCCCATAGCCAAGCGATACTAGATATAATCATTCCGTGTTTAAATTTAAGCCTATCGTATTTTCTAAATTTAAAGACAAATAAAAAACCTAATCCAAATGAAACTATACATGGAATTAATCCAATAGGATAATTATATTCACTATAAATTAAATCTACAATTATAGGTATGGATAGTATGATTCCTATCCCTTCCATAATATATCCGAGATAATGTAGAATGATTTTTATATCCTGTTTTGATAAATAGTTTATCATCATATTATTGCCTTTTTTAGATAAATTAGATCATTTAGTTTTTTTAGTTAATTCAAGATGAAAATTACTTATTTTTTTAATTGATAATTAAGTAAATGTTAATTATTATTAATTAACTATATAAAAACTATTTTTTAATATTTTAAATAATATTTATACATTTATTTAATAATTATATAAATTTTTTTATTTTATTAACCTAAAATTATTGTTTTTCTTTATTTTTTATTATTTTTAAAAAACATTTTCAACACTTTTTAACTATCATGTACATTTATATACAACAAAGATTTAAATAGTACATTATACAATAAAAGTATAGTAATTAGATTAACTAACTTATTCATTTTTAATTTCAAATCTTTTATTTATTATCTAGTTTAATAAAATAGGATTATTATTTAAAAAACTCAAATCTTTTATTTATTATCTAGTTTAATAAAATAGGATTATTATTTAAAAAAATTATCTAGTTTAATAAAATAGGATTATTATTTAAAAAACTCAAATTTATCTAATTCAATTAACAAAAGGAGAAAAGATATGTTTTACCCTAAGATTGAAGATGTAAAAGAAATAGCTAAGGATAAATCTTATAAAAGGATTCCAATTAGCTTTGAAATATTTTCAGATAAAAGAACTTCAATTGAAGTTTTAAGAAGGCTTAAAATTCTAAGTAATCATTGTTATATGCTTGAAAGTGTTGAAGATTCTAAAAATTGGGGTAGATACAGCTTCTTAGGTTTTAATCCTATTCTTGAACTTACTTGCCAAGATGAAACTCTTATAATAAAGGGAAAGTCAAGTTTTAGTGATTGTGAAATTGAAGATGAGAATGAAAAATGTTTTTGTGTCAAAACTAATAATCCTGGAGAATATATTCGCCAAATTATCAATGAAAATAAATCTGTAAAATTAGATAATTTACCTCCATTTTCTGGAGGTCTTGTAGGATATTTTTCATATGATTATATTAAATATAGTGAAGCTTCTTTAGTTTTAGATGCAGAAAATCAAGATGCATTTAAAGATGTTGATTTAATGCTTTTTGATAAAGTGATTGCCTTTGATAATTTTAAACAAAAAATAGTTGTAATTGTTAATATGGAAATTAATGGTGAAAATGATAAAGACAATGTGAATAAAGAAAATTCTAAATCGATTGAAGAAAGCTATGAAGATGCCTGTAGATCAATTTCTGATATAATTGATGTTATTGAAGCAGATATTATAGATTTATTAAATGATGACTTTGCTAGCCATTTAACTAATAAAAAAACAATTGAAGCGATAGAAGAGATGAGTAAATTAAATTCACTTAAAGAATTAGATAGTTATAGAAAAGAAATTACTAAACATTTACCTATTAAGCTTAAATCCGGTTTTAGATATTTATTTTCTAAAGATGAATATTCTAAGATGGTTAAAAAGGCTAAAAATTATATTAGTGAAGGAGATATATTTCAAGTTGTTCTATCAAATAGAATTGAAGCAGATATTGAAGGAAGTCTATTGGATGTTTATAGGGTACTTAGAACTACAAATCCTTCTCCATATATGTTCTATTTCTCAAGTGATGATATAGAGATTGCAGGTGCAAGTCCTGAAACTCTTGTAAAACTTGTAGATAATAATGTTTATACATTTCCCCTTGCAGGAACTCGTCCAAGGGGAAAAACAGATGAAGAAGATAAAACTTTAGAAGAAGAGTTATTAGCTGATGATAAGGAAAGAGCAGAACATAATATGCTAGTTGATCTTGGAAGAAATGATATTGGTAAAATAAGTGAAATAGGTTCTGTAAAAGTTAATAGATATATGGATATTGTTAGATTTTCCCATGTAATGCATATAGGCTCAACTGTTGAAGCAAGTCTTAGGGAAAATTGTGACTATTTATCTACAATTGATTCAATTTTACCTGCTGGAACTTTATCTGGAGCTCCTAAGATAAGGGCATGTGAGATAATTAATGAACTTGAAGATAATAAAAGAGGAATTTATGGTGGAGCTATTGGTTATATAGATTTAACTGGTAATTTAGATACTTGCATAGCTATTAGAATAGCTTTTGCAAGGGATAATAAGGTATTTATTAGATCTGGTGCAGGTATTGTAGCAGATAGCATTCCAGAAAATGAATTTAAAGAGTGTATTAATAAGGCACAAGCAGTTATGGATGCTTTAAAAATAGCTGATGAGGGTATTGATGATTTTATTGGTAGTATGAGGGTATTTGATGATTTTATTAGTGGATAATTATGATAGTTTTGTTTATAATTTATACCAATACATTGGAGAGGCTTTAGCTAATATAAAAGGCTATGATTTAACTAGTAAAGAAGATTTAGCTAAAATTTATAATGAAATTAAAGTTATTCGTAATGATGAAATGAATATTGATGAAATAAGTGACTTAAATCCGGATTATATTATCTTATCTCCAGGTCCTGGAAAACCATCAAATGCAGGTATTTCTAAGGAGATTGTTAAAGAGTATATTGCTAAGGATATTCCTATTTTAGGAGTATGTCTTGGTCACCAAGCTATTTGTGAGGCACTTGGGTCTAATATCATACATGCTAAAGAGTTAATGCATGGTAAAACATCTATTATAAAACTTAGTGATGATTTTATTTTCAATGATTTAGATGATGAGATTCAAATAGCTCGTTATCATTCTTTAGCTGTTGAAAAGATGAGTTTATCTGATGATTTGGATATTTTAGCTAAAACAGATGATGGTGAAATAATGGCTGTAAAATATAAAAACTCTAATATTTATGGCTTTCAATTCCACCCAGAGTCTATATTAACTCCAGATGGATTAAAAATTATTGAAAACTTTTTAAACTTAAAATAGATTTCTAACTTTTTTAATTTTTATTTATACCATTTTATTATTTTATTATTTTTTTAATTTTTATTTATACCCTTTTATTATTTTATTATTTTTTTAATTTTTATTTATACCCTTTTATTATTTTATTATTTTTTTAATTTTTATTTATACTATTTTTTTATTTTATTATTTTTTTAAAATTTCTTATTTTGCATTGTTGTTGTTCAATCTTTATTTAAAAAATCATATTTTCAACATTTATTTACTTTAATGTATATATTTATACAACAAAGATTTAAATAGAACATTACATATATTAAAGTATACATTAATATTATAATAATTAATTTTTAAATCAAATTTCAAAATCTCATACTTATCAATTATTATTTAATGGGGAATTAAAAATGACTTTTATTGAAGATGCAATATTAAAATTATCAAATAAAGAAGATTTATCATTTGAATTGGCAAAAGGCGCTATGGATGAAATAATGAGGGGAGAAGCAACCAATGTTCAAATTAGTTCTTATCTTACTGCACTATCATTTAAAGGAGAAACAATAGATGAAATATCTGGTTCTGCAGTATCTATGAGAAATAATGCAACACGTCTTGAATGTGATATGCCGACTCTTGAAATTGTTGGAACTGGTGGAGACTCTTCAAATTCATTTAATATATCTACTACATCTGCTTTTGTAATATCTGCTGCAGGAGTGCCTGTTACAAAACATGGAAATCGTTCTGCATCAAGTAAATGTGGTGCTGCAGATGTACTTGAAGCTCTTGGTGTAAATATTAATTTAGATCCTAAAGAAAGTTTTAAAATACTTAATGAAATTGGAATGAGCTTTCTATTTGCACAAAAATATCATAGTGCTATGAAATATGTAGCTCCTGTACGTAGTGAGCTTGGAATAAAGACAATTTTTAATATTCTTGGCCCGCTTGCAAATCCTGCCTTTGCTAGCTATGAATTAATGGGCGTTTACTCTGAAGAACTTGTAGAACCTCTTGCAAATGTTTTAAATAATATTGGTGTAAATGCAATGGTTGTTTATGGTCAAGATGGGCTTGATGAAATATCTGCAAGTGCTCCAACAACAGTATGTGAAGTAAGAAATGGTGAACTTCTTAAATATACTATAAAACCTGAAGATTTTGGTTTTAAATCATGCTCTAAAGAAGATCTAGTTGGTGGAGATTCTGAATTTAATGCACAAATCACTCGCAATATTTTGTCTGGTGAAATGGGTCCTAAAAGAAATGTGGTTTTACTTAATTCAGGTGCAGCTTTATACCTTGCAGGTAAAGTAAATACTATTGAAGAAGGTGTAGAATTAGCAGAAGATATTATTGATCGTGGCCTTGCTAAAAAACAATTAAATGAGTTTATTAGGTTATCCAATGCTTAAAAACTTATTCTATTCAAATATCAGTTCTTAATTAATTAAAGATCTTTATTTTAACTAAAAATTATTTTTTATAATTTTTATTAATTATTTTTATAATTTTTATTAATTATTTTTATAATTTTTATTAATTATTTTTATAATTTTTATTAATTATTTTTTAAATTTTATTTTTAAATTTCATTGTTTATTGTGTTATTATGATTCTAGATAAAATCACTGAAAAAACCTATAAAAGAGTTGAAAAGTTAAAAAAACAATGTTCTTTAGAAGAAATTAAGCAAAAAGCTTTATCTATGGAAATAACTCTTGAAGGAGATAGTGCTTATCCCTTTGAAAATGCTCTTAAAAAAGAAGGAATGTCTTATATTTGTGAGATTAAAAAAGCGTCCCCTTCTAAAGGAGACATTGTTCTTGAAGATGGTTTTGATGCAGTGAGAATTGGAAAAGAATATGAAAAGGCTGGGGCATCAGCAATTTCAATACTTACAGAACCATATTTTTTTAAAGGAGACAATAAATACTTAAAATCTGTATCAGAGAATGTAAGTATTCCAATTCTTAGAAAGGATTTTGTTGTAGATGAATATACAATCTATGAAGCTAAAACAATAGGTGCAAGTGCTGTATTGTTGATTTGCTCTATTTTAGATAAAGAAACTCTAAAGAATTATATTGAATTAGCACATTCTCTTGGTTTATCTGCACTTGTTGAAGCACATGATGAAGAAGAACTTCTCACTGCTATTGATTGTGGAGCAAGGATTATTGGAGTGAATAATCGTAATTTAAAAGATTTTACAGTTGATTTTAATAATGCAATAAACCTTAGAAAATTAATCTCAAAGGATATAATCTTTGTTTGTGAAAGTGGTGTTAAAAGAAAAGAAGATATTGATTTATTAAAAGAAAACAATGTTAATGTAGTTTTAATAGGTGAACTTTTAATGAAAAGTGATGATAAGGCAAAAATGATTGATTATTTAGAAGGTGAGTAAATCTTTAGTTCTCTTAAAATATGGTTTTCTTATATAATAATATAATAACTAATCATTTTGACTATTTTTATTAAAAAGCTAATTTAGGGAATATATTTATATCTTGTTGTGATTTTATAGCAAATACAGGTAAAATTTATTAGATTAGAATTATAATTTAATAATAGAATTAATAATTTGCTTTTTAGCTATTTTCTCAGTTATTTTCTTGATTATTTTCTTGGTTATTTTTTAGTTATTTAAGTAAATTTTTAAAAATATTCGTGTTTAGGTAATTTTTATGTTAAAACTTAAAATTTGTGGACTTAGAAGAGTTAAAGATATTGATATTGTTAATAAGTACAATATTGATTATATTGGTTTTGTTTTTGCTAAAAGTCCACGTCAAGTTTCATTCAATCAAGCTAAAGAATTATCTGGTCTTTTAAAAGAGGATATTATCCCTGTAGGTGTCTTTGTAAATGAAGATTTAAAATTTATCGTTGATTTATTTAAAGAGGGAATAATAGAAATCGCTCAACTTCATGGTGATGAAGATGAGAAATATATTCAAAACTTAAAATCTATCTCTTATGAAATTACTGGTCGAGAGATTAAGGTGATTAAATCAATTGAAATAAAAAATAATGATGAAAATAATAAAAAATATGACGATAATAATCAAATTAATAATGATATAGATTTTAATGAAAAATTATTAGAGTGGCGAGATTCAGTTTCTGATTATTTTATTTTAGATAGTGGAAAAGGTTCTGGTAATACATTTAACTGGAATTTAATTGATAAAGATAATGAAATGCTTAAAAAACCTTTTTTCCTTGCTGGTGGACTTAATAGTGAAAATATTGGTTTAGCTATTAAAGAATTCAATCCCTATGCTGTTGATTTAAGTAGTGGGGTAGAAACAGAAGGTTTTAAAGATGAAGAAAAAATTAAACAAATAGTTGAAATCCTTGAGAAATATAGGAAATAATTTTATAATATTAAACAAATAGTTGAAATCCTTGAGAAATATAGGAAATAATTTTATCTTTTAATAATTTTTAACAAATTAATCATTTTAATAATTTTTAATAAATTGATAATTAATATTTAAACTTTTAAATTGGAGAGAAAATATGAGTAGAGGTCGATTTGGAGTTCATGGTGGACAATATATGTCTGAAACATTAATGAATGAACTTTTAAACTTAGAAAAACAATATAATCACTTTAAAGAAGATCCTGAATTTGTAGAGGAATTGAATACTCTTTTAAAAGAATATGCAGGGAGACCCTCTTTACTGTACTATGCAAAAAGAATGACAGAAGATCTTGGTGGAGCTAAGATTTATTTAAAACGTGAAGATTTAAACCATACCGGAGCTCATAAAATTAATAATGTACTTGGGCAATGTTTACTTGCAAAAAAGATGGGCAAAACTAGGGTTATAGCTGAAACTGGCGCAGGTCAACATGGTGTAGCAACAGCTACTGCTGCAGCATTATTGGGTATGGAATGTGAAGTCTTTATGGGTGAAGAAGACACAAAAAGACAGGCTCTTAATGTATTCCGTATGGAATTATTAGGTGCTAAGGTTCATACAGTAACTACTGGTTCTAAAGTATTGAAAGATGCTGTAAATGATGCATTTAGGGAATGGATTTCAAGGGTAGATGATACTCATTATGTAATTGGTTCTACAATGGGGCCACACCCCTTTCCAACAATAGTTAGAGATTTCCAAGCAGTGATTAGTGAAGAGATAAAAGAACAAATATTAGAACTTGAAGGAAAATTGCCTAATATGGTTATTGCTTGTGTTGGTGGAGGAAGTAATGCAATGGGTGCATTTTATAACTTTCTTAATGATAAAGAAGTCAGACTTGTAGGAGTTGAAGCTGCAGGCAATGGAATTGATACAGAATATCATGCAGCAACAATAGCTAAAGGAGAGCTAGGTATATTCCATGGTATGAAATCCTATTTCTGTCAGGCTAACTATGGCCAAATTTCTCCAGTATACTCTATCTCAGCAGGTCTTGATTATCCTGGAATTGGCCCGGAACATGCTTATTTACATGATATTGGGAGAGCTAAATATGTTTCAGCTACAGATGATGAAGCAGTTGAGGCATTTGAATATCTATCAAGAATGGAAGGTATTATTCCAGCTATTGAATCTTCTCATGCAATAGCTTATGCAATGAAAGTTGCAGGATATATGGATAAAGATGATATAATTGTTATTAATCTATCTGGCCGTGGAGATAAAGATGTGGCAGCTATTGCTCGTTATAAAGGAGTAGAATTATACGAATAATTCTAGCAAAAATAAAAAAGATAAAATGGTTTTTGATAAATCTTTAAAAGGTGTTTAAATGAGTGAAAAAATTAAAATTAGTGATGCTTTTTCTAATGGAAAAGCTTTTATTGGATTTTTAACTGCTGGAGACCCTACAATTGAAAAAACTGTAGAATATGTTTTAGCTATGGAGGAGGCAGGTTGTGATATTATTGAAATTGGCATTCCATTTTCAGACCCTGTTGCTGAAGGACCAGTTATTCAAGAAGCAAACCTTAGGGCATTAAAAAATAATACAAATACTGATGATGTTTTTGAAGCAGTTAGACAAATTAGGGAAAAGTCAGATATTCCTTTAGTATTTTTAACTTATATAAATCCAGTTTTCTATTATGGCTATGATGAATTTTTCAAAAAATGTAGAAAATTAAATATTTGCGGTATTATCTCACCAGACCTTCCTTATGATGAAAAGGATGAAATTCTTGATGTTACTAATAGATATGGTATTGATATAATTAGCTTAATTGCACCAACTTCAAAGGAACGTATACAAATGATTGCAAGTGAGGCAAGTGGATTTATTTATGTTGTTTCATCATTAGGTGTTACTGGAATGAGATCAGAGATTAGAACGGATTTAAGGTCCATCATAAGTGATATAAAAGAAGTAACTGATGTTCCAACTGCAGTTGGTTTTGGTATTAATACTCCAGAACAAGCAGAAAATATTGCAAAAATAGCTGATGGTATTATTGTAGGAAGTGCAATTGTAAACATTATTGCAGAGCATGGAGAAAATGCAAGAGAACCTCTTATAGATTATGTTAAATCAATGAAAGATGCTATTTTATAATAGCAAATTTCAATATTTTTAATAGTTATTTTTTTACTAGTTATTATATTTTTTATAATATTTTTTATACTTATTTTTTATAAAATTTAATTCTTTTTAGTACTTATTTTCTATAAAATTTAATTCTATTTTTTAATTATCAAATTCTACCCTAATTTTCTTAATGGTGTATCTTGCATAGCTAAAGTTTAAAATACTTGCTAAACTTCTTCCTAGAGCAAGTCCAGTCCAGATTCCTACTAATCCCCAAGCTAAGACTATTCCAAGTATATAGGTAGCACTTACTGTAAATATAACTTCTCTTATAATGGTCCATGCAAGGCTTGTTGTTCCTTTACCAATTCCTTGGTATAAGAAACTTGAAATCATACCTGCTCCAGTAAGTGGGAGACATAGAGAAGCGATTCTAAGGAATTTTGTAATTTCTGGAACTAAGATAGCTGTTTCTTTTGTGTATGCAAAAATAGTTGCAAGTTGCGGAGCAAATGCTACAAGAATTATAGTTACTGCTGTACCAAATGCTATTGCGAACTTTACTCCGTAAAAGTGTGCTCTTGATAAATAATCTCCATTTTTTGCTCCAAATGCACTACCTGAAACTGCTGCAACAGCACTACCAATAGCTGTAAGGGGCATTATTGCAAATAGGTAGAGTCTTTGACCTGATGTAAATGAAGCAATTCCATATTCTCCTCCAATACTGGATATGAATATTAGATACAAACTAATAGCAATAGACATCATAAACATATCCATTGAGGAAGGAACCCCTACTTTTAGGATATCTTTAGCTATTTTGCTGTTGAATTTAAATTCTCTTAAATCTACATTTACATAGGTATCTTTTTTAATAAGAATCCAGTACATAATTACAATTGCAGAACCAAGGGAACTAACTATAGTTGCAAGGGAAGCTCCAGCTGAACCTAAACCCATTGTGTAAATAAAAATAGGATCTAGGATGGTGTTTAAGATAACTGATACAATAATAGCATACATTGCTCTTTTCATATCTCCTTCTCCACGAAGGATACCACTACAACCGTTTCCAAACATAAATGCAAATAAACCTAAGAATAATGGTGTTCCGTATCTTATTCCTTCAGCAAGAGATTCTCCACTTGCTCCGTAGCTTATTAAAAGGGGTTCTTGTATAAATAATAAGATTATTGTTAAGGCTATTGAAGCTATAAGAAAGATTAATAATGAGTGTGCAGCTGAATCACTTGCACCTTTATGGTTTTTAGCCCCTACAAAACGGCTTATACTACTTGTTGCACCATTTCCAAGCCCTACACTTACTCCATTTAGTATCATGAATATTGGTGTTACAAAACCAATTCCAGCTATTGCTGATTGACCAAGTCCTGCTACAAAGATGCCATCTACAATATTATATGATGCTGTTAAAAGCATTGAAATCATAATCGGAATAGCAAGCTTTTTTACAGCTTTTTCTGGTTCTCCTCTCATTAATTCTACATTTTTATTTGCCATATTGAATCCCAATCTGTAATTATTCTAATAAATTATTCTTTAAGTATTTCTAACTATTTTAATAATTATTCTTTTAGTATTTCTAACTATTTTAATAATTATTCTTTTAGTATTTCTAACTATTTTAATAATTATTCTTTAAGTATTTCTTCACTTTTTCTAGCTATTTCTTTTAGTTGATTTTTTGTTTTACTATCTAATTTATCAATTCCAACTTTTTCTTCCCATTTTTTTAAATCTCTTTTTAATAAAATAGCTAAATCTTCTCCTTTTTTTGTTGTTTTTAATATATATTTTCTTCTATTATTTTCATCAATTTTTCTATCGAGATATCCTTTATCTTCTAATTTTCTTAAAGCTTTAGCTATTGTTCCTTTGCTTTGACTAAATATATTAGCTAGGTCATCTTGAGATAAATCTTTTCCTTTATGGATTACCATTAAATAGCGACCTTCATGAAACATATCTATATGATTTGGATTTTTCATATAATATCTTAGTTTATTTTTGGATATGTGATGAATTAATGCAATAAAAGGCATTGAATCATATTTATCTATTTTTTCATTTTCTTTTTTCATACTTTCATCTAATATATTTTTTATTTTTTTAAATAGCTTATTTTCATTTTTATAAATATTCTATTTTTATATTAATTTTATATGTATATAAATGTTTCTTGAGAAACTGTTTATCAATGAACAATTATTTTAAAATATTTTTAAATTTTAATTTAAGTTAAATTAATTTTTCTTGTTTATTTCGTATTCTCCAATCGATTTCTTCTAAATTATTTTCTTTTAAGAATTCATTAGCTAATTTAAAATGATTACATCCAAAAAATCCTTTTCTTGCTGAAAAGGGGCTTGGATGGGAAGATGTGAGGATTAAGTGATTAGGGTTTGTAATAAATTCTTTTTTAAATTCTGCTTGTTTTCCCCATAATAAAAATACAATAGGATTCTTTTGCTGATTTAGGATTTTAATCACATTATCTGTAAAAGTTTGCCATCCGCATTTACTGTGTGAGTTTGCATTTCCCTCTTCAACAGTTAGCACAGTATTTAGTAGGAATACACCTTGTTTAGCCCATGATTCAAGACATCCTGACTCTGGAATAGGGTAGTTGTATTCCTCTTTAATTTCTTTGAAGATATTTTTAAGTGATCTTGGAATTGGATTTCCCTCTGGTGTTGAAAATGCAAGTCCATGAGCTTGCCCCTTTTCATGATAGGGGTCTTGACCTAATATAAGTACTTTAACTTCATTTAAAGGACATAATTTAAAAGCATTAAAAACTTCTTCTTTTGGGGGATAAATTGTTTTTCTTTTGTATTCATCTTCTACAAACTCTTTTATTTTTAAGAAATAATCTTTTTTAAATTCTTCTTCTAAAATCATGTCCCAATCGTTTTCAATCATAAAATCACTTTAATTCTTTAAATTTTCTTTTAATTAATTTTAAAGGTTTTTTATATTCTTTAAATTTTCTTTTAATTAATTTTAAAGGTTTTTTATATTCTTTAAATTTTCTTTTAATTAATTTTAAAGGTTTTTTATAAACTTTTATATATTCAAAGGAGTACTAATTGATGTTTTTATTTATTATTAAATAAATTTATCATGATATTTAATGATTTATTCTTTATTTTATCACTTTTTTAAGGATAAAAAACATTATTTTTGCAAAAATCTTTTTTATGAATCCTAAGTTTACATCTGGAGCAAATTCATAATTAACTAAACCAGTACTTTCCCAATATTCTTTATCTATTTTAATTGGTTCTTTTGTTGATATCATTGCTCTCCAAAGGTTGTAAAATATTAAATCTCCAATGTTCGGGGCATGTAATTTTTTAGAGACTATATCCTTATGGAATTTTTGAGATACTTTGTTTATCTCTTCAGTATTAATACTCTCTTTTCCTCCGCAAGCATAAGTTATTTGATAAATTTTATTAAATCCCCAATGTCTTAAATTTTCACCGATATAATTTGCAACATCTTTTTGCCCAGCTCCTGCAGTTGATACAATAACTAATGCTTTTTTATCAAAAAACTTAGGTCTATGATAGAGATAAGCAGTATGATCGAAGAAATTTTTAATAAGTGCAGTAACATTCATTGCATAAACTGGAGAGGTGATTATAAGTCCATCAGACCATTTAATTTTTTCTAGGATTGAGTTTACTATTTCATAATGAGGACAGTTTTCTTCTCCTTCCATTATACATTTAAAACAACCATTACACATTGGTATTTTCTCTTTCATTAATTGTATTTCTTCAAACTCTCCTTCTAAATTAGTTTTAGCCTGTTTAGCCATACTCCATGTATTTTTCTTTCTTGGAGAACCATTGATTATTAGATATTTCATCTTTTCACCTATTTGCAAGATCTTATTATCTTATTTTTTTCTTCTAATCTTATAGTTTCGTTGTTTTCTACTTTATTATCTTTACATTTTCTTAATTATCTTCTTATTTATTATCTTTACAATCCTCTTCATTACTTTCTTTATCATTTATTTTTACAGAATTAAAGATTATTTTCATATGATTTGTAGCTCTTATTACAAATTCCTTTATGAATTTTTCATCATCCTCTGGATAATTAATAATGAAGTGTTCATATAATAAGAATAATCCATAATAATAAAATGATTCTGCAAGCTGTTTGCTGTTGGAATCTTCTTCAATAACCTTTTTTTCTTTCATTAAATCAAATAGCTCAATCCAACCTTTAATTGCATAGTCCATAATTGCTTCTTTTACAAAATTTTTTATTTTTTCATTATGATATGATTCAACTAAAAAGATTCTTGTAATTTTCATCATCACTCTTTCAGATAATTTTGATATAAATCTTTCACTACCTACTTTGTAGAAATGGTCAAAACCTAAATTTAAACTATCAGATGCTTGCATTAAAGGTGCTTCTTCTTTTAACATTTCCTTGATATAATAATTTAATATTGATTCTAAAATAGATTCCTTACTTCTATAATGATTGTAAATAGAACTTTCTTTTATTCCAGTCTCTTTAGCTATTTGCCGTATACTTACTCTATCATAGCCATACTCTGAGAATAAATCAATAGAAATATTAAATATCTTTTCTTTAGTATTCTTTTTAGTCATATTATCTCTTTTAAACAGCTAATTTTCTTATAAATTTACTTTTATAAATTTCATATCTAAACTAACACCTGTTAGTTAAAATCATATATTATTTTCATGCTTTTAGTTAATAAAACTAACGGCTGTTAGTATGAATTTTTAAAGAATAGTTTAAATTTAAAACAAGAAAGCCACTTTAGTTAAAAAATTAGAATTAGTTAAAAACAGAATGAAAAAAAGTTTCACAACTTAAAAAAATTAGAATTAGTTAAAAACAGAATGAAAAAAGTTTTGGTCAAGGTTTTTAGCCGAAGGCTAAAAAGCTTGCTTATTTTTCTTCAACTATTTTTCCACTAATATGTTCTATTTTAAGTTCATAAAGCTCTGTAAGGTTTAAAAGTCTATCAATTTCTGATTTTGTTTCCTCTTCACTTGGAAAGAATTTATTTCCTAGATGGCTTAATTTGTTTATTTTATCTTCAACATCATCAATTGTTTTCATTCTTCCAAAAACAACAACACTTTTAAATGTGTACCACCATTCATTTTCAGCTTTAATTCCTTTGTCAATTACACAGAAAGAAACTTTGTCATGTTTTCTTATTGCATCTTTTTTATGACTATTTTTTATAGTTCCATGGAAGTATATCTTACCATCAATATAAACATGACTTAATGGTATAGCATAGGGATATTCATCATCTCCTAAAACTGCTAAAACACCATGAGGTTCATTTATTAAAATATCAACACATTCCTCTTCAGATAAAGCTTGCTTTGCTCTTCTCATTTTTCTAAACATATTATTATTTTTAGCTTTACTTATAAAAATACTTATTTAATAGCCTATATTTAGTTTAAGATTTGTTAAATATGATTAAACTAGTTTGTATTTAGTTTAAGATTTGTTAAATATGATTAAACTAGTTTGCATTTAGTTTAAATTTGCTAAAATATGATTAAAATACTTAGAAATAGTTAAAAATAATGAAACTAAAAGATCTAAAAATTTCAATAAAAATAAAAAATAGTAAAAAAAGTAAATGAAAATATTAATCAAACTTTTTTTTAAAAAATTTTGGTCAAGGTTTTTAGCCGAAGGCTAAAAAGCTTGGATTTAGAACCAATCTTTAGATGATTCTAAAATTTCATCAACTATTATTGGTGCAGAACCAATGTAAGTATGAGGATCCATAATTCTTTCAACATCTTCTTTAGATAAGAATTGGCTAGCATCAGAATCTTCAAGGATTAAATCTGCAAGAAGGAGTTTTTCTTTATTTGCTTTAATTGCATTTTTACGAGCTACTCCATAAGCAGTTTGTTTACCCATTCCAGCTCTAGTGAGTTCTGCCATTAATCTTTCAGCCATGATTAATCCATTACTAAAGTTTAGGTTTCTTTCAATGTTTTCATCATAGAATATAAGATTATTCATTAATTTAATAGTTAAGTTGAGGATATAATCTGTAAGAATACAAGATTCTGGAAACATAATCCTTTCACAAGAAGAGTTAGTTAAGTCTCTTTCATGCCAGAGAGGGTTGTTTTCCATAGCTGCATTCACATAGGATTTTACAATTCTTGCAACACCACAAATACGTTCTGCAGTAATTGGATTCATTTTATGCGGCATAGTACTACTGCCAACTTGTTTTTCAGGGTCGAAATATTCTCCTAGCTCTTGAATTTCAGTTCTTTGTAAGTTTCTAACTTCAAGAGCAATCTTACTAAGGGTTGTAGCAATGTTAGCAAGGGTAGCTATGAATTCTACATGATTGTCTCTTTGTAGAACTTGATTAGTAATTGGAGCAGCTTTAAGTCCTAAGATTTCAGATACTTTTTTGTGAATTGCCCATCCATCAGTTCCAAGTGCTGCTGTAGTTCCAACAGCTCCATCCATCATTCCAAGGCAAACATTGTCTTTTGCATGTTCTAGTCTGTCATATTGTCTGTGAAGTTCATCTGCCCAAATAGCAAATTTCATACCATATGTGGTAGGTAATGCATGTTGACCATGGGTACGGCCAATACATACTTTTGTTTTATTTTCTTCTGCTAATTTAAGGATGATTTTAGTTAATCTTTCTATTTTTTCTTCTAAAACTTCAATAGAATCCTTTAAAAGTAAAGAGTTAGAACTATCAACAATATCATTAGATGTTGCTCCAAAATGAACATATTCTCCAGCTTCACCTTCACATACTTCACTTAATCCTTTTGAAAGGGAAGCGATGTCATGTTTGGTTTCAGCTTCAATTTCACTTACACGTTCTAAGGTAACATATTCAATACTTGCCTTTGCTTTAATCTCATCTGCATATTCCTTTGGTATTATTCCAAGCTCACCTTCAGCTTGAGCCAATGCAGATTCAATATCTAACATTCTTTGTTGTTTATTTTCTTGTTCCCAGATTCTTTTCATTTCTGGAGTTCCATATCTAAATTCAATTGGATGTATTGCCATTTTAACTCTCCTTTAATTGTAGGTAATTTATTTAAAATAATATTCTTTAAAATTTTATAATCCTAATAATAATTTTAACTTATTATAATTTAAAATCATATTTTTAGAATATACAGTTTTATTTTTGAATTTTAGATTAAATATATTTTATTAATTTTATAGCCTCTTTCAAAAACTTTGTTGATTGAAATTTTTTTAATAAAAAATAGTGGTTTTTAGAATTTTTTCTTAAAAATGGTTTGATTTTTATTTAAAAATAGTAAAATTTAATAAATGGTTGGAGCTAAGTTTTTATCATTGCTTAAACAAAAAACAATTGCTTCAAATAGTATTTTAGATGTTGAACAATATATATGTTGCGATTTTAATGAATGATTTTTCTTCTTTCCAATCCTCATTTTTGTAAGATTATTTAATTCTTGTCGTGAAGTTTTTAAATCTTTTAGGGTCCTTACGATTTTAGTTTTCTGATAATTGTTGTATGGTCGTTTTTGAGTGAATCATTGTAATATTATCAGTGATCCTAAAAATACATTTAAATAAACGGTTTTTTTCAACTGATTTTGGAGTATATTTGTGGATTTCTCTTCATATTTAAAATCCTTGTTTTAATAATTTGAAAAAATCTTCTATTTTAGCCCTTATTGGTTTAAATTTTTCCCAGGAATCTAATTTTTTCAATAATTCCATTTTTAATCTGTTGTATAATCTTTTTTCTTTTATTATTTTCTTTGTTTACGTTAAATACAGCTAATGGATAGGTTAAAATATTATCTAATCTTTTTTTGTTGAATTTTTCTAAATTAGGGTTTTTAAACATCAATTATTGTATTTTTTCATGCTAAAAAGAGTTTGAATAAAAAATATTAAAAGATTATATGGGGGGAGAAATATAAGCTTTCTAAAAGGGAGGAATATAAAAGAATGTGAAGATCAATTAAAAAATGGTTAAAGATTTATTTTGATTTAAATGTATTATTTATGAAGTTGAAAGAGAGTTACAAAGGTTTAATTTATCGTAAAAAAATGAATTTCATAATGTTATTTATGAAATTATAAGAAAATTTATTGTTTCTAGGTATAAAAGCTTTATTTATCATTTAAAAGATAAGAAAATTGAGAGAACAAATAATAAGCTTGAAAATGCTTTTTAAGAAACTATACCTAAATCAAGAAAAAGAACTTTTAAGACTATTCATGGTGTTTTAAAGAGAATTTATTCCAGAGATTTGATTTTGAATGAAAATCGAAAACTTAATCAAGTTCATCAACAAAGTTTTTGAAAGAGCCTTAAAAATAGGAGGTTGTAAAATTTTATAGGCTTATTTTATTTTTATGTTTTAATTACTTGATTTTTATAATACTTAACGTTATTAAACATAAAGTAGCGAAAGGTTTATATAAATATAAATATATATAATATTATGATTTGAACAAATTATATCTTTTTAAATAAAAGATATTTTTTTGTTTAAGTCTAATATTATAATAGGTTAATATTAAATTAACACATGTTATAATTTGAAATCTTCTCCATTTGAATTTAAATGATTAAATATATTTTACTAAAAATATAGTTTATCATGAAATTCAATATAAGTTTAGAGGAATATATTTATTATATATTTGAATATAAACCAGTTTAAATGAACTAGATTTATTTTAAATCTAGGAAATTTAGACTAAATTGTAGTGATTTATTTAAATATTAAATATATATTAGATTCCTATCTAAAAAAAATAAGGAGTTTTAAAAAAATGAAGAAAAAGATAATTATATTACTATTAATATTTTCATTATTTTTAACTATTTCTTCAGTATCTGCATTAGACACAGATGATAATGTGATAATGGGAGAGAAAGATTTAAATTCTATGGATACTACTAGTAATACAGATAACAGTGTTAGTGTTGATGAATACAATAAAGATACTAATATAGGTGAAAAATCCACAGATATTAAGGAAAATACCCTCTGTAGTAATTCTGATGAAACAATCACTTCCAAAAATATTGTAGACAATTCAACAAACACTAATGAAAATAGTATTAAAAGTAAATCAAATTCAAACCCGTTAAGAGAAGGTCCATCAAGAGGAGGTAATATAATTTATATTAGCTCTAACGGTACAGGTACTGGTTCTTCTAGTGATGATCCAACAAACTGGACTACTGGATACACCGCTGCTACAGCAGATGATACAATTTGTTTCCTTGATGGAACTTATAATCTTGTAAATATAACTTTAGGTAAAAATTTAGTTTTACAAGCTTTAAATAAAGGAAATGCAATAATAGATGCAAATGGAGCAGGTTATATCTTTTCCATTAGTTATAACAAGAATATAACTATAAATGGTTTAACATTTATAAATGGAAAAACCACCAGAAGTGGAGGAGCAATATCATTTAACTCTGGAAATCTGATTATAATTAACAGTACATTTAATAATAACAGTGCAACTTCCTACGGTGGAGCATTATATGTTAGAAATGGAAATTTAACTATAATTAACAGTACATTTAATAATAATAATGCAAATTCTTCTGGTGGAGCATTTTATTCTTCAGAAAATGCTAATATTAGTAATTCTAATTTCACCAATAATAGTGCAGATGGTTCAGGTGGAACTATAAGAGCTTATGGTAATTTAACCATATCTGATTCTACTTTTACTAACAGCACTTCTAAAAATGGCCAAGGTGGAGTAATATATGCTCCAAACGCTACTGTAAATAATTCAGTTTTTGTTAATAATACTTCAAAAAATGGTGGTGGAGCAATATACACCAATACGGAATATTCAATTAATAATTCAGTATTTGTTAATAATTCTGCTACTAACGGTGATGGTGGAGCAGTTGGATCATATGATGCAGGTGTTATAAATAATTCTAACTTCACTGATAACTCTGCTAAAAGAAGTGGTGGAGCTGCATATGCTAGAGATAATATTGTAATTGAAAATTCAAATTTCATAAACAATAAGGCATCTGATGAAGGTGGAGCAGTACGTGCACAATCAGAAGTTAATATTACTAACTCTAATTTCACAAACAATACTTCTAACAGACATGGTGGAGCAGCATTTTCTAATAAAAATATCACTGTTAACAATTCAACTTTCACCAATAACTCTGCTAACGAAAATGGTGGAGCAGTATATGGTGCTGATGCTAAAATTGACAATTCCGATTTCACCAACAATCATGCAACTGATATTGGTGGGGCAGTATATGCTACTGGTGAAAGCACTGTTAATAATTCTAATTTCACCAACAACAGTGCAGAATATGGTGGAGGAATACATTCTTCAGAATTAAATTCTAAGAATAATAACTTCATCAACAATAGTGTAATTTATTATGGTGGTGGAGTTTATGCGGATGTGTTAAATTCAGAAAATGATAACTTTATCAATAATATTGCAGAATACGTTGGTGGTGGAGCTTTTGTTGCATCTAATGCTGATGTAAATGAATCAACCTTTGATTCTAACACTGCAGTAAATGGTGGGGGATTATTTAGTTTTGGAAATTCTACTGTTAATAATTCTAATTTCATTAAAAACAATGCTTATGATGGATCTGCAATAATTAGTGGAAATTTAGTTTTAAACAACAGTAATCTAGAAAACAACACATCTAGAGGTTATGGAATTATCTATGCTGAAAATGCTACTATTGAAAATAATAATTTTAAAGATAATACTGCATTAGAAGATAAACAAATTTATGTATTGAATGAATTAAATCAAAAGAATAATACTTTAAGCCCTAATCAAATAGAAGATATTAACACTACCACAATAAACGTGGAAAATGTTAATAAAACTACTTATTTGCTTGATTTAGAAGATGGTTTAAAAGGATATTGTTTACAAAGAACATTAAACTTCCCTGATTATGTGTATTTATTAAATAATCTTAGTTTAGCACGTAACCAATTAACTGGTGAAGATGTTAGTGAATACTTAAAGATTTTAATTTATAAATATTATTTCTCAGATGAAAAAGACAATATAACTTTCAGTTTATGGGACTTTACAGACCGTGATTTTAGAAATAGTGATAACAATTTAACTAAAGAAGTAATTGCATTGTATAATTCTGGATTCCGTGTACCGAATTATAATGCTAGTTTAATATTAGCTAATGGTACTCAGGTATTATTTGATTTTTATAGTGCAGGAAGTTCAACAACTCAAAATTTATTCCTATTTAATGTTACATATATGGGAACTAATTATGATATGAAAGTTGAAAAAATTACTTTAAATAAAACTGTTATAAATGGAGAAAAAGTGGAATTCATAATTAGAGTAACAAATATGGGTGATACAATCCTTCATGGTGTTACTGTATTTGAAAAAAGTTATGATGGTTTAATTTATGATTCTTATATTGATGAAGGAAATAAATGGAATTATAATAATGGTAAATGGGTTTACAAAAATCAATTGAATATTAATGAATCTGCAGAATTTACTGTAGTTTTTAATACAGTTAAATCTGGTAACTTTACTAATGTTATAGTTTCTTCATCTAATGAGACTGATAATAAAACTACTAATAACACTACTTCAGTTTACACTCCAAAGATGACTATTGTAAAAATTTCAAATAATAAAACTGTTAAAGTTGGTGAAACTGTTAGTTTTACTATTATCTTAACTAATACTGGTGATTGTAATTTAACTGGTGTTTATATTAAGGATAATAAATATTCTAAGGGTTTAGTTTATTTGTCTTACATAGATAAAAATAATGAATGGACTTTTGATGGAATAAATAAATGGACATATAAAGGAGTATTGGCTCCTGGAGAATCTGTAAGTTTAGATATTCTATTTAATACAACTAGTACTGGTATAAAAGTTAATACTGCTATTGCAGGAAATAATATAACTAATGAAACTGTTAATAGTACAAATGAAACTAATGTAACTAATAACACTAGTGTAACTAATAAAACAAATAATGTAACTAATGGTACTAATAAAACAAAAACTGATAATAATACAGGTATCAATAAAGAACCTGTTGCTAAAACAGTTTTAACTAATCCAAGCTCACCTAAAGCTGGAAACCCATTAGTAGTTTTATTTTTAAGTTTAATTTTAGTATTAGTTCCATTTAGAAAAAGATAAAACTATATTTTGTTAATTTTATGTGTTTATTTATAAACACATATTATTATT
>NZ_FOTL01000016.1 GCF_900114585.1 Methanobrevibacter olleyae
AAAAGGACATCTAGCATAATTCATCCTAAAATAAGGAACATCCTTTTTAAAAATTAAATCAAAAGATTTAAAAACTTCACGACAAGAATTAAATAATCTTACAAAATGAGGATTTGAAAGAACAAAATCATCATTAAAATCGCAAAATATATATTGTTCAACATCTAAAATACTATTTGGAGCAATTGTTTTTTGTTTTAACATAAAAAAAACTTTGCTCCAACTCTTTATTAAATTTTACTATTTTTAAATAAAAATCAAACAATTTTTTAAGAAAAAATTCTAAAAACCACTACTTTTTATTAAAAAAATTTTCAAATCAACAAAGTTTTTGAAAGAGCCATAAAAGAATGATATTACAATGATATTATCATCAAAATTTGATAATAACAAAACAATATCATAGGATTTAATTAAAGAAAATAAGCAGTTTAATTAAAAATAGAAATAAAAATAGAAATAAAAACCAACTAAAATAACTCAAAGAACAAAAAATCATAAAGAAATAAAAACCAACTAAAATAACTCAAAGAACAAAAAATCATAAAGAAATAAAAACCAACTAAAATAACTCTAAGAACATGAATATAATTAAAGAATTAAAGACTATAATCATTACCTGTTAATTCTTTAGCTATTTTATAAGTTTCTTCAGGAGTATTTCCCCTAATAGTTATTCTTTGATAAGCTTTAGGGCCATGAAGTATAAAATTATTATTAATATACTCTTTTATAGGTTCTTGAGGTTCTGGACCTTTATAATTTCCAATTGGTATTTCTAAAGTATAAAAATCTTTCATTTCATTTTCAAGTTCATCTAGATTAAATTTTCCTATTGCAATATCTACAAGTAAATTCAATGGATTTAAGCCAGTACAAGCAAAGGACAAATATCTTGTTCCACTTGGACGAGTGTTTATTTCAATAGCATAGACCTTATTTTCTACTTTTGAATAAATTAAATCTATATCAATGGTTCCCTCAGATTTAAGGCTAGTTGCAATATCTTTAGCTATTTCTCTAAACTCTTCATTATCAAAATCTTCAAAGTCACAAGGCCCATATCTAAGTCTACTTATAGGATGAATTCCTTCTAAATTAGTTTCTCCTTTATAAACTGGCACTAATGGCAAATACTCTCCATTCCATCCTATAACTTCAATAGAAACTTCAGAACCTTCAATAAATTTCTCAATTAAAGCTTGTTTAAATTTGTCAAAATATTTTAAAACATCATCAAATTCACTAGCTATACAAATATCTTTACCACCTTGACCTTCTCTTTGTTTTAAAACAATTGGAAAGTTAAAACCTAATTTTTCTATAAATTCTTCCTCCCCATCAAAGTCATTTTTATTTAGAATCTTAGCAGGTGGAACATTAAGATTAATTGATTTAAAGAATTCTTTAGTTTTTATTTTATCAGAAGTAATAGAAACAGCATTGATATTAGAAGAAATTACAGGAATATTATGTTTTTCCTCTATTTCTTCTTTCATAATTGCCACATCCATTAATGGAGGATCAATACCAAGAAGAGGTACAATAGCATCAACTTCTTCTTTAATAGCTATTTCCATTGGTTTATCCATTCCTCTTGGAACTATATAATGTCTTGTTGATAAATTTAAATTAGGAGCCTCTTCATTTGATTCTGTAATTATACTTTCAATTCCTAATTTATCAACATGATAAGCTACATCATCATATAATCTTGATCCAATAAATAGTACCTTCATAAAATCACTTAAAAAAGTTTTAAAAAAAATTTCTAACTTATAGTTTTTTAAATTAAATTCAATTAAATTCTACAATCTAATTATATATTTAAAATCCTATTAAATAAAATTTACTTAAAAATAGAAAAATAAAATAATGAAAATAATAAAAAGATATGAAAGGTTAAATATTTAAAATCTTTGAAAATAATAATTTTACAAGTAAATCAGATGTTTCTTTAACTATATCAGATAATTCAAAGGATAAATCCATGATTTTAGGTTCTATTCCAATAAATAGAATCTCAAATTCATTTTCTAACTCTAGATATTTAATCAAATATGCTAATGACATTGAGTGTGTTGAAATGCTAATATCTACAATATTATCTTTATTTACAATGTTTATTTCACCTGCTTCTTTATTCATCAAACTAGCATCAACGATTATAATATGAGAAGGATTAGATTTTTTTATTAATCCTGTGAAATTTTCAGGAACAGAGCCACCATCTATTAAAAATGTTTTATTTAATCTTTTTTTTAATGACTCATTTACATCAACATTTAATTCGCAAATATACGAATTAAGACCATCATCTAGAGGTATATTTCCAGTGTTAATATCACATACATTATCAAAAAAATCTTCATTTTTATCTAGATTATTAGGTTCATTCTGATTAAGATTATTCTTGAAATTAGCTGGATCCGGATTATTCAATATGGATTCTTTTAAAAGAGATAATTGGTTAATTATGTAAGGCCCCAAACCATCATCTCCCCTAATATCATTCCCTATACCTAAAATAAGAAGAGAATCACAATTTTCTAAAAATAAGTCAATATCTTCACTAATTTTATCAAAATTATTTAACATTTTATCACAATAAATATATTCTAAAATCATTGAAAAAATTTTCACTTGAAATACAACTAAAACTTCATCTATTCACTAAAATTATCGGTCAATAAACAAAAGTAAAAAAATAAAAAAATATTTAATTATGAATAATTTCTAAAACTTCAGTTTTTATAGTTTCTAGTTCCCCACCCATAATATATTCCAATTTAATTCTAACTATATCTCCGCAAATTACTTCCATTTCTTCTATTGGAATCAAGAGAGAAGGGTTTAACATAGGTGTAGGGCCGCAAATAATATTTTCATTTAATCTTGTAAAACTTGTTAATTTTATACCATTGATTTTTAATTTATTTTCTCTAATATTAAAATTTTCTTTAAAATTAAATTTTTCAAATTTTTCCTTTGAGATTTCATCTTCAAATCTAATTTCTTCTAAATCTTCCTTATTAAAAATTTTTAAATCTATTATTGTGCTAAAATCAGGATCAATATCATCTAAAAACTTGAATTCGCTATAAATACTAGACTTAGCTAAAGTGATGTAAATCGGAGTGAATTCATCATCTTCATATTGTATAAAATGATTGTTCATAAAAATAGCTTCTGCTGAGTTGATTATAGAGTGTGGAATTATCACCCCATCCTCTTTTAAGAATTTTTTAGCATAATTCAATACAGGAACTTCTTCTTCATCAATTAAAGCAGTATCCAGCATTTCGCAAATGATTAAATCTGCTTTATCTTCCATCCTATTAAAATCAAAATTCAAGATATCTTCATTAAAAACTTGAATATTATCAAAATCTTTAAGGTTTTCCTTAGCTAATTTATAACTAGATTCATTTAATTCAATAGAAATGATTTTATCAAAATAATCACGGGCAAAATAACTTAAAACACCACTTCCACAACCTAAATCGAAAGCTATTTTTTTATCTGATTGTAAATTTGAATTTATATCATTATTTCTATTATCTGATAAATTGTAATCATTTTTCCTAGTTTTAGCATAATCATCTATAGCTTCCTTAAAAACACTGAGTCTTTCATAATCTTTTAAAAGCTTAAAATGATAAGAATTTAGATTAAACTTCATAATAACCCTTATAAAACAATGAATTTTTTAAATTTAAAAATAGAAAAAAATAGATAAAGTAATAATTAAAAAAATTAAATTAATAATTAAAAAAACACTTATAATAATAAATGAATTTATTAATAAATGAATTTATTAATAAATGAATTTATTAATAAATGAATTTATTGATAAATGAATTTATTGATAAATCTATTTATTAATAAATAATTAATATCAATGAAAAAAAGTTAGAAATTAAAGATGGCTATGATCATGACCTTTACTACGGTTTAAAGACTCACCACTTACTGTACTGGTGAGTTTTACATGCTCTACACCTTTAAGTCTCATCATTTTTTCTGTTAAGTCCCTAATTTGTGTAACTTCACCATTTACAACAATAACTTCCATACAATATTTATGAGTCATGTGAATATGCATACTTGCATTAATTTCTTCTCTAAAATCATGCTGGATGTCTGCTAAGTTTTCCATAACACCTGTAAAATGATGGTCATAGATAATAGTTATAACCCCTACTCTTTGACCTTCCATTTCATTCATCCATTGATATCTTAATATATAATCACTTAAAGCATCACGAATACCTTTTGAACGTGATTGGTAACCTCTGTCTTTTAAGACCTCATCAAATTCAGCTAAAAGCTTTTTTGGTAAAGACATACTTATTCTCATCATATTAAACACCTAAAACTACAATATAAATATTAAATAATAATTATTCATAAAAATTAATGATAAATTCATATTTTATATAGATTCATAACACTAATTATAAAATTATTATTCATATATATTAATATTATTACTTTATAGAATATAAATATTACTAAAAATTAGAAACTTTCCACCTAAAAATTATCTAAATTAAAGAATTTAAAAATCATATAATAAATTTTTAAAACTAGAAATCATAAAAACAAATGCAAATAATATCTTATAACTATAAATAATTTTATTGGTAAAAAATTGATTAAAATAAATATAATACAATGGCTTTAATAAAAAAAATAAAAAGTAAAATAAAATAAAGCTTATAAAATTTTATAATAATCTCCATTTTTTCTAGAAATAGCTTCAATAAGTTCTTTATTTTCTAAAGATAATAAAATATGATACATTCTAAAATCAGATAATTTTAAATCACCATATAAAAGATTTCCTTCAATTTCATATCTAGAAACAAAACCTTTACTATCAGCTAACGATTTAATAATTTCAAAAGAGGCTTTTTCTTTTTGGTTTAGCTCAGCAATAATTACATCTTCTTTTGAATCTACAGTATTTATCTCTCTGTCAACTTCTTTTAATTCAACTATAGAACCATTATAATAAACTAATCCCTTTGACTCTAAACTTTTTAATAAATCATTTAAATCATGTTCATAAATCCCTAAATCCTCTTTAAGAATAGAAACATCAATTTTATCTTCCATATACGATTTAATTTGATTTAAAATATTTTCTTCTTCTATAGTTATTGTTATCATAAATAAGACCTTAAAATATATTTTTTTAGAATTATTATAAAATAATTAAATAATTAAATAATTAAATAACCAAGTAAGTAAATAATAAATAATTAATAATTAATAATTAATAATTTTATTAGTTAGAAAGTACTAGGTTAATAAAATATTCATGTATTCTACTATCTTCAGTTAATTCTGGATGAAAAGAGATTGCTAAGTTTTTACCTTGTTTTATAGCAACAATCTCTCCATTATATTCTGCTAAAACTTCAATATCTTCTTTAGTTTCATCATATGAACATAAGACAGGTGCTCTAATAAATACTCCAGAATATTCATATCCTAAGATATTAATTGTATCTTCAAAAGAATCAACTTGTCTTCCAAATGCATTTCTACCTACTTCTATATCCATCAATTTTAAAATCGGTTGATTATAATCTGTTTTAGATGAAAGTAAAATCATTCCAGCACAGGTTCCAAATACTGGCAAATCGTTTTCTTTAATTACTTTATCAATTTCTCTTTCAAATAGAATTTTACCAATTGCAGTACTTTCTCCACCTGATATAATAATACAATCGCATTCTGCTACTTCATCTGCATATCTAACAGTTCTTGCTTCTCCATCAATACCCATATTTTCAATAGCTTTTTTTGTAATATCTAAATGTTCACTTACTGCACCTTGTAAGTTTAAAATTCCAACTACAACCATTTAATCACCAAATAAGAATAAAAATAAATAAAATAATTAAAATTAATGGATAAACCTTATAATCAAATTCTAAATATTCCTGTTTTTAATCTAATTATATTATGTAAAATAACATTAATAAACTTATAGACAGCAATTGAAAAATATAATTTCAAAAATTGTTTAATTTATAAAATGAACTTTAAAATAAAAAACTAAAAAGATCTAAAAAAGTACAAAGATAAATATATAAAAAAATAAAAAACTAAAAAAATCTAAAAAAGTACAAAGATAAATATATAAAAAAATAAAAAACTAAAAAAATCTAAAAAAGTACAAAGATAAATATATAAAAAAATAAAAAACTAAAAAAATCTAAAAAAGTACAAAGATAAATATATAAAAAAGTAAAAAAGTAAAAAAATGAATAAATTAATTATTCACTTTTTATTCTATTTATAGCGTCTTTTGCACCATATTGTACAAAAGAGCTTTCGTCTTCTAATAATTCTTCAAGTTTTGGAAGAGCTTCTTCAGCACCTAATGCACCTAAAATCCAACAAGCCGCACCTCTAACTCTCCATTTAGGACTATCTAATTCTGCAAGAACAGGTTCAATAGCTTCATCACCCATAGTAGTTAAAGCAGTAGAAGCCTCTCTCCTTACAAGTTTATTCCTATCACTTAAAGTTTTAACAAGTGCTGGAATAGCTCTTTTATCACCAATAGCTGCTAGAATTTGAGCTGCACCAATTTTAACATCTTTATTTCTTTCATCTAAAGCTGCAATAAGAGGTTCAACTGCTTCTTCACCTTTAAGTTCAAGTGAACCTATTGCTTCTTCCTTTACAAAATCATCAGAATCTTTTAAGTCCAATATAAAATCTTCAATAGATTTTTCCATAATAATACCATCCTAAAAATTAATTATCCAAAATATTTCAAGAAAATTTTAAAGTAAAAATTTAAAATCTACTAGCATTCTCAATTTTAATTCAATCATAGTGAATAATTATCTTATTTTTATTTTATAATTGAATTTATCTAATTATTATTATGATTTACAAGTATATAAATATTTCTACTTTATACGAACAATATCATAATATACAAATAAAAGTCAAAAACACAATTTGAAATTATAGTTAATGAATACAATGATGTATAAAAATACACATTAAGGTTTAAAATTACAAAAGATTAAAATATAAAAGAATATAATATTATATATAAATTATAAATTATATTAATTAAAATTACTAAAATTATTAAAATTATTAAAATTAAAATAATAATAATTAAAATAGTTATTAAAATAATTATTAAGATAGTTATTAAAATAAAAATTAAAAGTAATAATAATTAAAATAATTACTAAAATAAAAATTAAAATCAATGCATGATTAATAATTAATAAAAGAAAAAGGATTTTGTAAATAATGATAAAAATAGCAAGAATTGATGGTGATGGTATAGGTAAAGAAGTAACAGAAGCAGGAGTAGCTGTTCTTGAATCACTAGACTTAAACTTTGATTTTTACGAAGCAGAAGCTGGAAGAGAATGTTTTGAAAAAAATGGAACAACAATTCCAGAAGAAACAATAAAAGTAGCTAAAAATACAAAAGCTACTCTTTTTGGAGCAATAAGTTCAACACCAGGTGAAAAAAGTCCTATCATTGTACTTAGACAAGAATTAGACACTTATGCAAATTTAAGACCTATTAAGTCATTTAAAGGAATTGACTGCTTATTCAATGATTTAGATTTTCTTATTGTAAGAGAAAATACAGAAGGATTATACTCAGGTTGCGAAACAATAGATGAAACTAAAGATAAAGCAATAGCTCAAAGAGTAATAACAAAAAAGGCAAGTGAAAGAATATCAAAACTTGCTTTTGAAGAGGCAATAAGCTTAAAAAAAGAATCAGTTACTTGTGTGCATAAAGCAAATGTATTAAAAAAAACTGATGGAATATTTAAAGAGTCTTTTTATAAAGTAGCTCAAGATTACCCCAATATAAAAACTAATGATTATTATGTAGATGCAACTGCAATGTATCTTTTAATAAAACCACAAGAATTTGATGTGATTGTAACTAGTAATTTATTTGGAGATATATTATCAGATGCATCAGCAGGTCTTGTTGGAGGACTAGGGCTTGCGCCATCTGGAAATATTGGTGATAAACATGGAATATTTGAACCAGTTCATGGATCTGCACCAGATATTGCAGGAAACAATATATCAAACCCAATAGCTATGTTATTATCTGTTTCTATGATGCTTGAATATTTAAACGAAACTTATTGGGCTGAAAAAGTAAAAATTGCATGTGAAAATGTCTTAGAAAAAGGAAAAGTAAAAACACCTGATTTAGGTGGAAATAATAAGACAATGGACGTAGCAAATGAAGTAATTAAAGAAATAGAGAATTTAATATAGTATTAAAAATATTAAAAATCATAAAAACTAATTATTCTTAAATAAAACTAAATATCATAATAACTAGAAGAATAATAAAAAAATCACAAAATAAAACTAAATATCGTAAAAGGACTAAAGAGGAAAGATATGTTAAATATTACTACATTTCTAGATGCTAATGCATGTAGATTAGATAAAGATGTTTTTTATTGCCCTAGTAGAAATTTAAGATACAGTTCCAGCGAAATATTAACAATCGTATCTGGAATAGGGCAAAGATTAAAAGATAAGTATATTGAAAAGGGAGATAGAGTATTGATCTATTTAGATAACTCACCAGAATACATATTCTCACTACTTGCAATATGGAGAATTGGTGCAGTTGCTATTCCAACTAATAGAATTCTAACTGCTCCTGAATTAAACTATATGACTACAGATTCTGATGTTAAACTAATAATCACAGATAAAAATGCAAAGGAAACCATAAAAGACTTAAATATCCAATCATATATCATAGAAAATTGTGAAGGCTTTAAAGATAGTGAAATCATTCCTGCTGAAGAAACTGATTGGGATGATTTATGCCAATTACAATATACATCAGGTACAACTGGAAAACCTAAAGGATCTATGCTAACTCATGGAAACTGGTTTACTTCCATCCATAATGCTTGTGATGTATTGACTTTTAAAGAAAGGGATACATTCCTATGTATCTATCCAATGGCCCATGTAGGTATATCTTGGGCAATAGCTGCACTAAGAGCAGGAGCACTATACATAATGATGGAATTCTTTGAAATTAATCAATATTTAGAACTATGTAAAAAAGAAAAGGTAAGTGTTTTATCAGGTATGCCACCTGTAATTCACACTTTAACAAATCTTGAAGAAGAAAAAAGAGAAAATTTAGCAAGTGTCAGAGAGATTATCAGTGGTGGAGGACCATTACATAGAAAAATATGGAAGAAATTCATGCACCAATATAATATACCAATTATAAATGCATACGGGCTTTCTGAAACTATTGTAATAGGTACAGGAACTGTTATTAGACCTGAAGACTATGCTACAGCAGATAGATATGAAAGCGTAGGTCATCCTGTTTGTTTCTCAGAGCTAAAAATCGTTGATGAAGATGACCCCAATGAAACATTAGGCCAATATGAACATGGAGAAATAGCTTTAAGAGGTCCTGCAATAGCTAAAGGTTATTGGGGTATGGAAAAAGAAACAAAAGAGTCATTTCTTGAAGATGGATGGTTTTTAACTGGAGATATTGGTTATATTGATGAAAATAATCGTTTATTCATTACAGATAGAAAAAAAGACATGATCGTAATGAGTGGATGGAAAATTTATCCAACAGAAGTTGAAGAAATTTTAATCAAATATGCAAAAGTTGAAGAAATAGCTATCTTTAGTATTGGGGATTGTCATAGAGGAGAACTTCCTGTAGCTGCTGTTGTATGGAAAGATGAAAAAGATCCAGAAGGATTGATCTCTTATGCACAAGAATACTTAGCAAGATACAAAGTTCCAAGAAGGATATTTACAATGGATGAACTTCCAAGAGTGAATGGGTGGAAATTGCTTAGAAGAGAATTAAGGGAAATGTTCTCTGATGAAAAAGAGGAATAAAATCCCTTAATCTAATAATTTCTTATTATTCTTGTTTATTTCAATCTATTATTTTTTAACTTGAATAGTGTTTTTAATAGTTAATTTTCCATAGCTAGAATAAATAGTATATCTAGCTACCTTTAAGTTCTTAAGTATTAAAGTTGCTATTCCTTTTTTATTAGTTTTTACTTTGTATTTTTTGCCTTTAAACCTAAAACTAATCTTTTTATATTTTAAAATTTTACCTTTAGAATTTAATAATTTAGCAGTAAATTTAATTACTTTGGCCTTCTTTTTAGATATATTTTTTGTAATTATAGTTGGTTTAACAGTTATTTTATTTTTTACAAGAAACCCTTTATAATTAGCTGAAATAGTATAGCTTTTAGGATTTAAATTTATTTTAAAACTAGCATATCCTTTACTATCAGTAGTTCTATAATACTTTTTACCATTTATAATAAATTTAACAGACACTCCCTTTGCAGGATTTCCATAATCATCATAAACTCTAACTTTATAATAAGAACCTCCACCATAATAGATAATCAAATTTTTATTTTCTCTAATTCTATTAACTACCTTAATTTTTTGATTTAGTTCTTCTAAAGTATTAGGATTTGTAATTTTTACAGTATAAGTTCCAGATTTTAGATAGTTATTAATTTTAGCTATTCCATTACTATCTGTCTTTACATTATAAGTTTTTCCTGCAAAGATGATTTTTACATAGGTATTTGCTAAAGGACTAAAGCTTTTATCTAATAATTTTACACTGTATTTAGATCCATAGGTATAAACAGTATATAAATTTAAGATAGTTGTTTTAACAGTGATTAAAGAAGAATTTGATGAATTTATATAAAGTTTATCTCCATTGAACTTAATGTAAAATTTATAAACACCAGTTTTTAAACTAGTAATTATTGAAATTTCACCATTTTCATTAGTAAATTGACTATAAGTTGAATTATTTAAAGTATATATAAGTTTCTTTCCACTAAGTGGCCTTCCATCTTCATCAATTAATTTAATTTTATACTCTTTACCATTATAAATAGTTCCTAAATCATTAATGATTATTTCTGTTCTTTTTAGTGGAATTGTAAAATTATATAATATTTCATTACAGTTATAGATTGCATTATAGAGAATAATTTTAATACTATTAAATCCGGTATTTAAATCTGTTAAATTAATATATGCTTTTCCATCAACGGATTTTGTAGTAAAATTTTTATAATCTAAAATTAGGAATATTGTTTCATTGATTGGTTTTGAAAGGCTTATATTAACTAATGCATTATCTAAATCAACAGTAATATTTGCACTCATACTTACATTGATTTTAGTAATATTGAGATTTAAATTTTCAGATGATGAATTATTATAGCCACAAGCAATAAATTCTGCAGCTATTGTATTAAATCCTTCTTCAAAGATATAGCTAAGTTTTGCTACTCCATTAGAAACATTTATTGCTACAGTTGTATTAGATAAATTGAATATTACTTTACCACAATTAACAGGGTTTCCATATTGATTAGTAACATAAGCAGTGATATTTACTGGATTGAATAGATTACCAGAGATATTATTATAAGAAATATTTAATGAAGTTGTAGTGTTAATTATATCAAATACTGTAAATGCCTTAATACATGCAACTTGTGGGTTATTATAAGTATGACCTGGATAATCCATCCATCTTAAATTATATAAATCCTTCCAATTTTGACCATCATAACTAATAAATGAAATATTCTCTTTAAAAAATTCATTATTTAAACTTACACTCTCAGAGATTGGAACTCCTACATCTCCTGTTACATTTATTTTAAATACAATTTCAAAAATGTCTCCAATATTAAGGGGGATATGTTCATAAAGATCGATAGTCCAATAACCGGGATTAGAAAAACCAGATTTAGTTGATTTTAAAATATTATTAACATAAACAGACAATTCCCAATTGGTTTTCTTTTCAAAATAGGTAGAAACTGCAGATAAATATTCATTACCAGTTGCATTGAAAATATTTTTATACCATATAGTATTAGTTGTATTGAAGAAATAATCAGTTCTAGCTATATCATATTGGTAGTTTTTATCATATTTTATGCTATCATTTAAAATAAATGCAATTCCTGCATCATTTACACCTAGTTTAAGGGAACTAACATCATAATATGAAAGGTAGAAGTAACCATCATTACCCCAACCTTTTCCCCAACTATTTTTAACTATCCAAGCACCTCTTCCAGGAGCATGTGGGATTTTAATGCTATCATTCCATCCTACCAATGCTACTGCATGATTACAAGAAGAATTATCCCTATTATAAACATATTTGCCTATATATGAATCATCAGATTCATGCATTCCGATTGCAGTATAAACAGCACCATAATCCATAATAGCTCTTTTAATCATATCATTATCTGTAAAGCTATCTCTTTTTAAATAAACAATGTTTTGAACATGCATAATACTGTTTAAAACTGGGGATAAAATACTAGAATCATTATATACATCATCTTCTTCATAGACAGGACCTAACCAGCTTACTAGATAACCTAAAGCCATTTCATCAAACCCACCATCATTAGTTTCCTTATTCCAACCATAAGCTGAATATAATGCTGCTAAGTTTTTCATATTTTCTTCAGATAAATTTATTAAATCTTCACCAGAGCTATTTAAAGGGTTTAAAGATTTAAGGATTGCTGATTCAAGACTTGCAATAATTGCAAAAGCCCAACAATTTCCACCTTTTTTTTGATTTTTTACTGAGCTAACAAAACCATAATCAGCTAGATTATAATAAGCAGGAATATCTTCACTCCCATTATCTAAATTTACTCTAAATAAACTATAATCATCTGAAATAAAAATTAAATCTGATTGTTCATATAAACCATCTGGTGAAGAGTTATTTTCATAAAAATTATTATCCGTTATATTACAATTTTTGTTGAAGAATGAATAAATAGCACCAGCAGAGCTATTAGCAAAGTTATTTTTAAATGTATTATTTTCAATTAAAGGTCTATTTTTAATAAAAATAAACATTGCTCCACCATCATTTGCACCATTGTTATCAAAAGTAGAACCAATAAGAGTTAAATTACCATAAATTTGATAAATAGCTCCACCATAATATTTTGCACTATTGTTAGTAAAGTTACAGTTAGTGATATTTAAAAAACCACTACTAATAAAAATAGCTCCACCATAAAGTGCATAATTATTATCAAAATTACAATTGTTTAAAACTACACTAGAATTATTATAAGATAAAGAAGAAATTGCTCCACCACATGATGTACCTGAATTATCTACTTTTAAAGCAGTGCTATTACAAAAATTAACATTTGAAGCATTTAAAAGAGTAGAATTAGCTTTTAAAATAATTTGAATATTATTAAATGTAATATTTTTAATATTAAAAGTTCCAGTAACATTAAATGTGTGATTCCCTATAGGGTTATTGATAATTGTATTAGAGGAATCTTGTCCATAAATAGTAATATTTATATTATTATTAGAATTATATGGAGTATAATTATAAATACCACTAGCAAAATGAAGAATAGAATTAGGTCTTATTCTATCATCACAAAAATTCTTATATGGATTAGCAATAGAACCATCTCCTGTATCATCTAAAGCACTAGAATTAAAATAATATTCCCCAAGTGAATTAGATTCATAAGAATTATCAGACAGATATTCAGAAGCTAAATCATCACTTTCAATATCCTGTAAATTATCATTTATTGAATTTTCAATAGCTAAATTATCAGGTAAACCATTATCATTAACTAAGTCATCATCTACTGAACTAACATTAGTTTCAGCTGCAAAGCTAGTGGGAATAATAATTAATAACGATAAAACTATTGATAAAATAATAATTTTATTAAAATTTTTAGACAAGAAAAGTTCCTCCAATTTAATATATGATACAATTTTTCTTTTTTATTATATATAAATAATTAGTTAAAAAATTAATAAAACAACTAATAAATTTTTAAATTAATTAAAAAGCTAAGTAAAAAAATAAATTAAAATAAAAAATGAGTAAAAAAATAAATTAAAATAAAAAATGAGTAAAAAAAGTAAAAAAAATAAATTAAAATAAAAATAAGTAAAAAAAGTAAAAAAAAGTATTTACTTATAAATCATAGTTCCTATACCTTTTTTTGTAAAAATCTCAAGAAGTAAGGTGTGTTTCATTCTTCCATCTAAGATGTGTGCTGATTTTACACCATTATTAATTGCCTCAACACAAGTTTCAATTTTAGGAATCATACCGCCTGTAATAACACCCTCTTCAATAAGAGCTGGAATTTCATCTATATGCATTCTTTGAATTAAAGTTGAAGGGTCATTTGGATCTCTTAAAACACCTGGAACATCAGTTAAAATAATTAATTTTTCTGCATCAACTTCACCTGCAATTGAACCTGCTACAGTATCTGCATTAAGATTTAAAGTATCACCATTTTCAGCTATTCCAATAGGAGAAATAACTGGAATAAAATCATTTTCAGTATACATTTTAAGTATTTCTGGATTGATTTTTTTAATCTCACCTACTAAACCTAAATCAACCTCTTCAATTTCACCAGTTTCTTCATCTTTTATTTTATGGATCTTTTTACAAGCTTCAATTAATTTATTATCTTTACCAGATAATCCTGCACCTTTACCATCATGCAAACAGATTTGGGAAACAATGTCCGTGTTTATATTACCTACAAGAACCATTTTTACAATACGCATAGTTTCTTCATCAGTAACTCTTAATCCTTTGATGAATGTAGGTTCTTTACCTAATTTTTTCATAGAACGGGTGATTTCTGGACCTCCCCCATGAACAACTATAGGTTGCATACCAACATATTTTAAAAGTACAGTATCACGTACTGTGGAAGCCATAGCCTCTTCATCTACCATCGCATGACCTCCATATTTAATCATGACTTTTTTATTATAAAATTTTTTAATGTAAGGTAATGCCTCTACCAAAATATTTACTTTTTCCATTGTACCACATAAATAAATTAATATCATTAAATATTTTCTTAATAGAAAATTTTAGAAGTTTTTTAATATTTTTAGAATTTTTTCTAAACATACTTTCTTAATTCAAATCAAAATAAAGTTTGTTTATAATACTATATAAAATAGACTAATTTTTTTAGTTTTATAAAAAATAATTTGTCTAAATTAAACAGGTTTTCTAAGATTAAACCTAACTAAAAAAATAAAATTAGCCCACAAAATTAAACCTAACTAAAAAAATAAAATCATCCCACAAAATTAAACCTAAGTAAAAAAATAAAATTAAGCTATAAAATTAAATTTAAAGCACAAATTATAATTAAAATATAAAATTAAAGTTAAAAAAACATTAAATTTAAATATAACTTATTTTAAATTAATTATTAACTTAATTCTAGTTGTAAATAATCTATATTTAAAAATAAACTATTTATAAGAAATATCAAATAAAACAAAAGATTTATAATTAGTTAACTATTTCTAAAATCATAATTAGTTTAAAGTTTTTAAAAATTTTTATTATTTTATCATTTTAAAAATAGCTAATTTAGATTTTTTTAATTATTTACATAGAATAAGTTAATAAAAATAGGAGTTAAAATATGTTAAAAATAAATAAAAAGATTTTAATTATATGTATTATATCTTTATTTTTAATAATGGGCCAAGTAGCTGCTTCAGATACTAATTCAACAGAATTTAATGATATAAATACAAATGTAGATTCAATTGAATTAGATCAAATAAATAAAGATACTGGAAATTTTGATAGAAATCTAATTGATAAATATCTAAATGATGAGGATGATGAATTAAACCAAATTCCTAGAGATGATTTAAAATCTAATGATAATGAGCAATTTGAAGAAATTAATGATTCCAAACAAGAAGATAATATTGATGATTTGGTTGATGATGTAGAAATAATAGAAGAGAAAGAAAAAGACACTACCGGTATAGTAATAGCTAATGATAATTTTAGTTGTGGTCCTGCATCTCTTGCAACTGTATTAAATAAATTTGGACTTAATCTTAGTTTAAATGAACTATCCAAACATACAAATACCAGCTCACATGGAACAACCATGCAATCTCTAATAGATGCTACAAAATATTATAATTTCAGTGCCTATGGTGTTGAAATAGAGACTAAAAGCCTTAAAGAAAATTATATAGTTAATTTAAACCTTAATGGATGTGAACATTGGAGTGTTGTTAGAAAAGTAACGGATACACATGTTTTCCTAGCTGATTCAACTGAAGGAAATATTAATTTCACTATTGATGAATTTAATTCATATTTTAATAAAAAGGCAATTGTCTTATCTAATGATAAGTCAATCGATTTAAAAGAAGAATTAATCAGAAATCAAATAAGTATTTTAGATAAAGATCAATGTTTAAGTATCTCTGGAAAAGGTTTAAAGAAAAAAGTCATTGGTTATAAAGTAGTTTGGAAATATGGATTTATAAGAAAATATGGTTGGGTATTAAGACCTGTAGTAAAAGGGGGGCATGTTTCATTTTCTAAGTGGCAATATGTTAAAGGATATTATACTGTATGGGGAAAATATAAAACATTAGAACCAATTTACAAATATTACTATGTTTCAGATGAAGCTTTAACAAGTGCTAAAATTAAAAAAAATTAATAAACTAAATAAATAATAAACTTTTATTATTTTATCAACACAAAAAAAAAAACTTATAAATAATAATTTATAAAATAGTTTATAACGGCATATGAAGGAGGTTAAATATGGATAAAAAAATTACTATAGGTATAATTGTGGTGATAGTTGCAATCATTGCAATTTGTGCTTTTCTAGTATTTTCTAATAATTCTATCCCTGAAAGCTCTGAACTTACTGATTTATTTGATTATTCCATCAAACCAAATACAAATTGGAATGATGATAAAAAAGAATATTCATTTAGTCAAAGTATAAGCTCTATTAATGGAAAAGACTATAAAGACATTGAAATTAAGGTAAATTTCTATAAAGACAATGATCTATTAGATAGTTATAATACTAAAATAGATAGTACAAAAAATGGTAAATTCAATCTTAATTTCACTAAAAAACTCTCTGAGGAACCTGAAGCATTTTTTTATGATGTAGTTAGTGCAACTGAGGTTTAAAAATAAAATAAGCTATTGAAAATATAAAAAAATAATTTAAAAATAAAATAAATTATTGAAAATATAAAAAAAATAATTTAAAAATAAAATAAATTATTGAAAATATAAAATTTTTTGCTAAAAATAAATAAATAATCTTTCTCCATTTATATTATTTATTTATTTTTCATTTTTTTAAAATTAGAATTAGTGAAAATAATAATAAAAATAAAAAATAGTTAAAATTAACTATTTTTGAAAAACAATTAAATAATGAGACTTACCTTGAGGAATATCCTCACCAGTATCTGGATTTAAAGAGAATAAATCCATACCATGTTCTTTAAATACTTCTTCTAAATCTTCCGGACTGCTTCTTACGGTTATAGGAGGTCCATGTCTTGCTTCTTGTTTTTTATAGTCCATAATTGCAAGCTTACCACTAGGTTTAAGAATTCTTTTAAGTTCTTCAATAGCCTTATCCATTCTTCTAGTTGCTTTAAATCCGTGCCATACATTGATTAAAAGAATAACATCCACTAAATCATCATCCAAATCAATATGATCTGAAATATCTGCACAAATTGGGAAAAGATTATCAATAGCTTTTTCTTCCTTTTCTTTAATTAAATCTTCAATAGAAGGTTCATAAATGTCTATTGCATAAATAGTAGCATCATCATCTAATATTTCAACAGCTTCAAGCGCTGCATGTCCATCTCCACATCCCGCATCCATAAATACTTCATTACCTTTAAGGTTTAGCTCCATAATAATATCATGAGCATTCAAAAATGACTCACTTGACCTACCTTGAATCCTATGTCCATTAGCAGGTAAAATACCAGTTTTATTTGCCATAAATAACCACCTTTTAAATTAATAATTAAACATAAAAACTTATAAATAAACAAATGAGTATCTAATTTAATAAAATGAATTAGATACTTATTTTTGATTATAATTAATATTAATTTATTAATACTGTTATATAATTATTTTCATAACGACAATAAAAAAAACAATCAAAGAATTTAAAAAAACTAATAAAACCAAAATAAAAAAACAATCAAAGGATTTAAAAAAAGAAACTCAAAATATTAAAAAAATAAGCAAAGGATTTAAAAAAACCAATAATATCAAAATAAAAGAAATAAAAAAAATGAATATTAAAAATATTCATAAATAAAAAGTTAAAGGAGGATTATATTTCAAATCCACCATCTACTTTAATAATTTGACCATCTAAGAAAGTACAGTCATCACTTGCTAAGAATAATGCCATGTAAGCAATATCATCAGGTTCACCGCATCTTCGTACAGGACATTGATCAATCATTTGTTGTAATGCAGAAGGACCACCGATACCATCTACCATTGCAGTGTGGATAAGACCTGGTGCAATACCATTGCATCTTATTTCAGGACCTAATTCCCAAGCCATAGATCTAGTTAAACCCATCATTGCATGTTTACTGTCTACATATGCAGCAAATCCATGGTGAGCTCCAAAGGATGCTACAGAACAAGTGTTAATAATAGTCCCTTTACCTTTTTCTTTCATTATAGGTGCAACTAATTGAGTAAGTAATAATGCAGAAGTTACATTTACATTAAATACTTTTGTCCATTCTTCAAGTGTCACATCCATTAATGGAGACATACTCAACATACCTGCATTGTTAAAAAGAACATCAATAGTACCATATGCATCCATAGTTTCTTCAAAGACCTTAGGTACTTCATCTAAGTTAGCCATGTCTACAATTACATAAATTGCTTCTCCACCAGCTTCTTTAATGTCATCTACAACAGCCTTTGCTCTTTCTTCATTTCTTCCAGTTATTACTACTTTAGCACCTTCTCTTGCAAATAATTTAGCTGATGCTCTTCCCATACCAGAGGTTGCTCCAGTTACAATCGCTACTTTTCCATCTAATTTACCCATTTTATCACCTTCCAAATATCATAAGTTTATGATACTCTAATTAATTATATCTAATTTTATATATTTAAATATTTTTAATTAAATCTAAAAAAGACTAAACAAGGTTTAGTAAATAAGAAATAAAGAATATAATGTTCAGCGTTTTATAATTTAATTGAATAAACAAAGAATTAGAAAAATTAAATAATCTTTTATAAATTAATAAAAAATTAAAAGAAAATTATAAACTGAACAATTCATAAAATTTATAAATTAAAAAAAGAGAAAATTTAAAAAGAATTATAAAATCAATTTATCAACAGCGTGAATAAATTGATTTGCTCCAGTTTCCAAACTGTAATCTGGGTTTCCACGCATTTCAAATACAATAGCTGGAACTCCCCCTTCATCTATAGGAATTGTAGAATACTGTGGACTTGAATAACTTGCAGGTTCATAGTAAATAATATTCTTTAAAGTCTTTGTTATATTATTTGCAGAATCATAAGCAACTAAATCTGTAGAAATAGGTGCAAATATATAAGGATCCTGTACATAGCCACCATTTGAAGAGTGAATATCAATAGCTAGATTATAATTGTTTTTCACCACATCATTAACAACAAAATTTTGAGCAAGCAATTGGCCATTCATCCTACTTTCTTCAAAATCCTCGCTTTCAGCGCTGACATTAATCCTATAAACATAATAAGAATAATTCAAGTAATCAGAGGAATTTAAAAGACTTTTATAAATTGCATCATGAGCATTAGATTCTCTTGGGTGCTGTCCTAAAATATATGCAATTTTTACTGAAGATTTGTTATTACCATAAGGCCCTTCAAGAGTTACAGTTCCTATACTATTTTTACCAATGGTTTTAATTGGTTTTTGTGATGTTGACAAATCTGTAGAATTAGAGTTTGTTAAATCTGTTGGAATATATTTTAAAACATTATTTAAAATAGGGTAATCATCAGAAATATATTGTAATAAGCTGTCTTCACTTGTTGCATAGTCATAACAAAGAATAAAGCCCTCTGCAAGTATGACAATTAAAATGATTAAAAAATAGAGTAAGTTTTTAGAAGGTTTTTTTGATTTTTTCTTTGATTTTTTGTCTTCATTATCCATAAAAACACCAAAAAATAATTAACTAATCTTTAAAATCTTAAAACCTAATAAAATGTTTATTTAAGAAATAATATTAATTCTAAGAAATAATATTAAATAATATTTAGATGAATTTTATTAAAATTTGTATAATTAAAATAATTTTTTTAATTTATCTAAATTTGTTAAGAAAATTAAAAGTTAGAAAGATAGTTAAATTGGAAAATTATTTTTTCCAAGTTTGTTTAACTCCTCTTCCTTTTTTACTACCTGGCTTTTTGTAAGATCTTTTAGGTCTAGTTCTTTTATTGGTTCCTTTTACCTTTGCCATAATAATCCTCCTTTAATTTTTGATAATAATATTATTTAACAAGACTAATCTATAAAATAATATTGATAAAATAATAAAATAGAAATCATCATATTAAAGTAAATATGATATAATTTTATATAAAAAAAGCTTTAATAATAAAACCTAATAAAATATTTATTTTTAAGTTATATAAACTTTACCCATAAATATTTTAAAATAATGCTAAAAACCTTATAAATTAGATTACAAATATAAATCAAATAATATTAATGAAAATAATGAATAAGATTCAAAAAAAATGAATATAATTAAAAATTTTAAAAGAGAATATAAAATTAGTAGATATATGCTAGTTTTTTAACTGTTTTTTAACTAGTATACTCTGCATTAATTTTTACATAATCATATGTTAAATCACAACCCCATGCAGTTGCAGTATATAAACCTTGATTTAAGTTTACTAAAATATTAACTGTTCTCTCTTGCATAATCTCCTCAGCATATTCAAGGTTTTCTGTTCCATCAAATGCTAAGATTTTTCCATTATCTACTAAAATAGCTTCTTTTCCATCATCAGAATTTAGTGAAACTGAGATAGTATTTTGATTCATTTCACAACCAGAATAACCGATAGCAGCTACAATTCTTCCCCAATTAGGATCTCCACCAAAAATCGCTGATTTAACAAGGGACGAGCCAATTACAGACTTAGAAGCTTTAATAGCATCTTCAACAGATTTAGCACCAGTGACTTTACATTCAATAAATTTACTAGCACCTTCACCATCACGAGCCATCATTTTAGCTAAAGAAATACACAAAAAGTCAAGAGCCTCTTGGAAATCCTTATTTACCTCATCATTTTCTACTACATCAACACCAGATTTACCATTTGCCATTAATATTGCCATATCATTAGTACTTTCATCACCATCTACAACAATCATATTAAAACTTTTATTAACTGCAGATTTCAATGCTTTACTAATCATTTCAAATGATATCACTGCATCAGTTGCTAAGAAACATAACATAGTACCCATATTTGGTGCAATCATACCTACCCCTTTGGTAATTCCACCGATAGTTACTTTTTCACCATTAACTCTTGTTTCTACAGCAAATTCTTTATGATAAGTATCAGTAGTCATTAACGATTTAGCAGCATCTGTTGAACTTTCTATAGAGTGATCTAGTTTAGAAATAGATTCCTCCATCAATGGCAAAATAATATCCATAGGCATTCTTCTACCTATTACACCAGTTGATGCAGTAGCTATTTCATTAGATGGAATCTTAGTGATTTCAGATGCAATTTCAATAGTTTTATCACAATCAGCTATTCCATCTTTACCTGTAAAGCAGTTTGCATTTCCACTATTTGCAACAACTAAAGATAGTTTTCCCCCTTTAATCATTTCCTTTGTATGAATTACAGGAGCAGCTACAACCTTATTTGATGTAAAAACTGCTGAAGCGTTACTATCTTTTGATTCGATAACAGTAAGGCCATACTTGCCTTCACGAGTCCCCGCTGCCCTTACACCTTCAACAGCACATATTCCTCCTTTAATAACATTAATATTAGACATGATATCCCTTTTATAGATTAAATTTGTAAAATTATATTAAACTCATAAAATTAACTGAAAATAAAAATTTTTTAAAATCTATTAAAAATAATTTAAAAAACAATGAAGCAATAAAAGCAGATTTAAAAAATAATAGAGAATAAATATTAAATAAAAGTTAATAAATATTCACCGATTGAGAGGCATTGAATGCAGTGATATTCTGACCTTCTGTAACATTTTCATTAAAATCATAGTATAAAATGTGAGTTCCATTTTCATCTTTTAAATCATAACTATTATTCTCATACTTTGTTATATTATTAGTTACATTCATATAATGTACATCTCCAGAATCTGATGAATCTGAGTCAACAATACCTATAATCATTGAAATGCCTAAAGCTAAACCACATATAAAAGCAATTAAAATGATTACCATTAAAATTACTTGTTTAGAGCTTCTAGCTTGTTTAACAGTTCTGGAATCCATAGAAGCTCTAGAGTTTCTAGAATTATTAGAGTGTCTAGATTCTCTAGCATTATTAGGACTTCTAATTTTTAAAACATTTTTATCTTTAGCTTTTTTAGAATTCCTAAGTCCTCTACCACCTATTGCCATTAATTTCACCACAATTATAATAATATACCCTTTAAACCATTAAGAAATTAAAAATAATGTAAAAATAATTAAATTAAAAATTTTAAAAACACCGATTTATTTAAATGTATAATATGCTACAGCGATTAAAACAACTAATACACCATAAATAGCCATACCCATTATAGCAAATAAATAACATAAAATAAACATTACAATAAATGCAGTAATCATTTTACTTTTTTTATTAGATAAAAGTTCACATATAGTTCTTGTAAAATCTGAAGGAATATTATAAGCATATAAACCATTAGCTAAATCAAATACTACTAAAGATAATGCACCAAACCCTTTAATTTCTTCTGCAATATTTGCACGTTCACCAGCTTCTCTTCTACTTCTACCAATACCAATTTTAACTTTAGCACCATTATTGAGAATAAACCATGCACAGTCAAGTCCTGCACGAATAGCTACATCTTTACTTGGGAATTTTGCAATTAAGTCATCTCCACCTTCACGATAACCTTCAATATGCCCTTCACAATCTTCCATAAACTCTTTAACACTTGTCATTAATTCAACAAGTTTATTTCTACCATACTTAGAAATAAAATTAGTTGAGTCTACAATATCAATAAATAAGTATTGTTGGAACTCTGGTGGTTCAGATTCCGCCAATTTGAAAGGAGTATCTAAAACAAGTGCATATTCACCACCCAATTTAGTAAATGCAACACCCGGAGAATTTCCAACTTCTTTATTGAATTTAATTGATCTTTCAATAGCTGCAGCACCAGTCATACCAGCAGCAGCCCTTACATGTACTCCATTATCAAGGCCAATACCTACTAATCTAATAGCCACTCTAATTGCATCATTTTTAGACATTAATCTTGAAACGATTTCTGTTTCGCTTCTTTCAATAATATCCCCTTTTTCTCTTAAGATAATGTCTGTGAAAAAATTAATAATATTAGAAGGCTCTGAAAGCTCAATATACATATAACGGTCACTACCCATAATAATATTACTTACAAGAGCATATTCTTCAATCTTATCTTGAGCAGGAAGTAATTCATAAAAGCTATGATTTTCTGGAATATTTTCACGGCCAACATCTCTAACTAAGTTAGTGAAAATACTTTCAGTAGTAATATTCGCTTTATCAATCTCCATAAGCATAGTTTGAGTATAATTAAACATATCTACATATTCAGTTTCTAATGGAGTGGTTGGGAAATATTTAGTACCAATACTAATAATGTCATGTTTTGTAATTAAAGAAAATATTTTTCTTATTATGCTATGGTCCGCCATATTTTACCTCCTATTAGTTTTTTTAATTAAAATAATTAGTTATTTGATAAAAATGATTATTTAAAGAAATAAAAAAATCATATAATTAATAAAAATATAGTTAATTTGATATACAATTAATAAATTGAAAGATGATTAATTATTAATTGAGAAAACAATTAATTGTTTGATTAAATTAATCATTTTCTTTCTTTTTCTTAGAATTCTTTTCTAGATAAATTTCAAATTCACCTGGTTTTTCTAAAATCATATTTGGTTTAACTGAAACAAATGGAAACTTCCAAGAACCTAATCTACCTGCAATTGTACTTGCAATATTTCTTGAATTCTTTTTAATAAAGACTTCATCATAAGTATTTGTTTGAATTTCAATATTATATGGGGGATTATCCTCCACTTCATCAGTTAAAACAATATTTAAACCAAAATAACCTGGTTTAATAAATAAATCATTACGAACTGCTATTAATGGCTTATGAACTAGCCTTAATCTATCTGCTACAGTAACAGAAATATTACCTGCATCTTTAACAGCAGCTTTATAATCTTTAGGATGAACAAGAACAAAAATTACATAAGGAACAGATGTTTCTACATCATCTACCATTTCCATAACTTTATCAAACATTGGTAATCTGGAAAATATCCCCTCTATTTTTGAAGAAACATCATCATGTTCAGATTGATCAAGCAATAAAATAGCTTGTTTAGCTATGTTTAGTGGAGTAAATTTAGTTGTTTCTTTACCTTTGTAAACTACCCAACGCTTTCTTTCTAATTCATTTAATGTTTCATCACAAATATTTTGTAAAAGATTCTTAACCTTCTTAGGCTTTTTGGTTTTACCCATAACCAGTCCATTATCGTTAATGGAGAAAGGAATTCTTATACTATTAATATCTGGGAATTCAGACATGAAATCTCTAAATTTATCATTAGATAAGACTTTTGCATCCTCTTCATAAGCTAAATCAAGAATATAATGATCCGCAATAGTTCCTACAGGTACTTCATCAATAATTCCATCATCAACTAATTTTACAAAAGTTTCTTTATCATCAATATTATGACGTAAGGAAGCATCTGCTATAATTAAAAAGTCATGATTAGCTTGTTCTAAAACTTTAACAGCCAAAGTAATATTTTTTAATTTAGCTTTTGAACCTTCCTCTTTTTGAAAATGTGCAACATTTGCTGCATCAATAATAACTTTCAAGATATCACCTTTAAAAGTTTATAATTTATTTTAATTAATTCTTTTTAATGAATGCTTTAAATCTTAATAGACCTTAAATCTTCTTTATTAAATAATTCTAATACTATAAAAGATTAAAATCAATACCAACAAGGCATATTTTTATGAATAATTCTATGAATATTTTTATAGTAATTCTTTATATTGTAAATATATATTATTACTAAAATATTTAAATCTTTTTAGAATTTTAATTTTAATGGTTTTTGAAAAATAGTTAAAACTTTATTTGATTGATTAAAAATAAAAGTAGTTAAAATTTCATTCGATTAATTAAAAAAAATATAAAAAGAAAGTATCAAATCTATTTAAGCTGTATAAAATAAGATTCAAAAAATATCCAACTCACAAATTAGCTCTTGGAAGTACACTATCAAGTAAACCAGGTTTTAACTCATCTATTTTATCCATATTCTCTTTAAGATTTTTAATCATCTTTTCTTTATTTTTAAAATTATCGCTGAATCTTATTAAATTATAAGGATGACTTCCAAAGAAATAACAATCATCATCCATTTCCAATTTTTCTAAAAGCAATAATTCTTCATTTAATTTTTCTCTTTCAGTTGCTTCAACAAATTCTTGATTAGTTTTCATTTTATACAAATGAGAATTTTCAGCTATCGAAGTAGTTAATGGGCCAACGATCTTTGGTTTAAAAGTATTTAATAAATCAACCGTTGCATTGACATTCTCTTTATAATTTCCACTACCTGCAACACCTAACATTAAAAGAGCATTATAATCCATTCCTATTTCTTTTAGTTTGGATAATTGATTATATTCATCTTTACTATCATAACCTTTTTTCATTAATTTTAAAGCAGGATCATATGCAGTTTCAAGGCCAATATATAAATCATTAAATCCTTCCTCTTTTAATTTTTCTAAATCATCAATTGATTTTGTTTTAATATTTCTTATTGAAGCATAAGCACTTAAACATTCAATTTTAGGAAGGTAATCATGAATTAATTTTGAAATTTCTAATAATTTATTTGTTGAAAGTGTAAATGCATCACCATTTACAAGAAAAAGTCTTTTTAAATCTAGAGGAAAATATTTTGATAATTCCTCTAGGTCTTCTTTTATATCTTCTAGAGGTGAGGATCCAAATTTTTGTCCATGATACATTGTGCAAAAAGAACATTTATTCCATGAACAACCGTAAGTAATCTCTAATAATGGAGTATGTGCCTCTGGAGGTGGCCTATATACAGGTCCTGTGTAATGCATATTAATCCTCTTTTTAAAAATAAATAATAAATAAATAATTTATATTATTTTAACATAAATAAGCTCAAAATCAACAACCAATTAATCTAAAATAATATTAAACTCAAATCAACAACCAATTAATCTAAAATAATATTAAACTCAAATCAACAACTAATTAATCTAAAATAATATTAAACTCAAATCAACAACCAATTAATCTAAAATAATATTAAACTCAAAATCAGATATTGCACTATCAACAACCTTTAGAATAGATTCTGCTAAATCTGGATAATTTTCACTAGTTGGAACAGGTATATTGTCACAATAGATTAATTCAATACCTAATTCAATCGCTTCATTAGTTACTACATCAACAGCAGCTGCTTTTAGCTCTGTTACAATACAATCTACATCATCTTTATATTTATCAATATCTTCTTTAAGAAGAGGTCTATTTGAAAGATGGGAACTTAATCCAACAACTTTACAATCATAAGTTTCTTCTAAATAGTTAGATAAAACATCTCTAACAGAATCTGGAGCAGTTGTTACAAATAAAACTTTTTTACCAGAAATATCACCTAAAGGTTTAGGTCTAAATACTGTCGGAATAATATCAACATTTGGATTAATTCTATTAATAAACTCTTCTATTTCTTTTATTTTCTCTTCACTTGCCATAGGTTCTTCACACATAGTGATTATTACTAAATCACCTAGTTTTATACGAAATGGTCCAAAATATCCTTTAATATTTTCTATTGGCTGATTAGCTCCAACTAAAACAATGCCTTTATTAGTTTTAATTGGAGGAATAGCCGCACCACTTCCTTCAAATATTACAAATTCTGCATCATCTTGTTTATTAGCTTTTTTAGCTGCTTTATCCATATTTGTTATAAATACATCTCCAGCTAATCCACCACCACATCTTCTTGAACCTATTGTTAAAATACGGCTCATTAAAGCATCTTCCCAATGGTCACTAGCAGCATGAACTCCTTTATTAGATTGTTCAAGTAAAAATTCAGGACTAATTTCAATATTTTCACCATGAACTATCTCTGGTTCTTCAGGTCCGCCACGACCCATAGCTACAACACAAGGATTATAATCATTTTTATCAATTAAACGAGAGACAAAACCAGAAACTGCTGTTTTACCTATACGTTTACCTGTTCCAAAGATTTTAATTGAAGGTTTTTCCATTATATCATATTGTGTTAAAGGTTCAAATTTAAAATCAGCCCCTTGATAAGTAGCTTCACAAGATAGGACAACAGAAGCTATATTAAACCTTTTTGCATAATCTAAAACTGGTTCATCACTTAAATCCATTACAACACTTGCTTTATATTTTTTTATAACTTTTTCAATTAAATTATATGGAATTTCTTCCCTATCTTCACCGAAGAATACAGGAGCATCTAAAAAATCACTGTATTTATCTTCATCACCTAATTTAAGCTTTTCAGTTCCACCAATAAATACTAGAGCTACAACTTCAATATGATCTATGCTATTTATTGAGTTTACAGCCGCTTTAGTTACAGGAAGATAATGTTCTCCATCAACTAAACAAATAACTTTTTCAGTAGTCATAAAATCCCCTTTTTATTCATCAATCATAAAAATAAAATCTAAAGTTTAGTTCTTAATATAAATTATTCTTTAAAATTTATAAATTAAATTTCAATTAATTCTTATTTAATTATTGACAAATCAATATATAAAAAGTTTTCTTTTTTAATCCTTTAATAGAATAATTTAAAAAATTGATAAAAAATAAATATTTAGATTTATTTGAAAAAATAAAGAACAATTATGAAATTATAATAAAAATAAAAAACTTATATTAGTTTAATAAACTATAAATAATTAATAAAAATCATTGAAAAATATTAAAAATACTAAAAAAATAAGAAATAACTAAAATAAACAATAAAATTAGTGAAAAATATTAAAAATATTAAAAAATTAATAACTAAATAAATTTAGTTAAAAAATATTAGTAAAAAAATAAGAAAAATTAATAAAAAATAAAAAGAATTATTTAGATTGAGCAGCTTCAGCTGCTTTTAATTCTTTTTTAGATCTTCTTACAAGATCCCTTAAAGCATTTGAAACATTTGGAGGTACAGAACCCTCTTCTTTGTTCAAAATAACTTCAGAGATAGTATTAGAAAGAACAAAGATTGCGTGTTTATGTTCTGCTTTAGTTCTGTGGATGTGATGAGGACTAATATTTAATGCAAGGTAATCCTCACAGAACTCATGAGCAGTGTTATCAGTATCTAAATATTTTAAAACATATACTAAAAATTGATGTAATTGAATCATTTCATCCTTATACATATAATACCTTTCCTATATTATAAAATTATAAAAATTAATATTAATATTGATTTTTAAACTAAACTATTTAATTAATTTAACTTAAATATTCTAAAGACATAACAAATCTAAATAAAATATGTAAACTTATTATACATCATCATAATATCTAAAAATTTTATTCATTTTAAAGATTTAAACCAAATAACAAATAAATCCATCATATAAATTAAACTAGTGAAAATTAATTTATAATTACATTCTTTTATTTACTTTTGTTAATAGTACTTTAAAGACAATTGTATTTAAAATTTTTGTTTTACTATATAAATTTTTATATTTAATTCTTTGTATCAAATAAAATATAAATCTTTTTGTTAAATTAAATTTTAATATGCAAATTTATCTATAGAATTAGGATTTTTCTAATAAATAAATTTAAAAATATACAAAATAACACTTAGCTAAATTAATCTAAAAAAATAAACAAATATATTTTGAGAAATAATAGAAAAATAAATAAAAAAAATAAGAAAAGGGATAAAAATCTTAGAAAAATAAATAAAAAAATTAAGATTTATATAATATATTAACAATGTATATAAAATATAAAACATATAATTAGTAATGTTATAAATTATGCATTTAAAAATCAAATAATCAAAAATGATAAAATTGCATAAAAGAACAACTAATTAAATTATAATTAATTTGTTTTAAGTTTATTTTATTTAGTAAAGAGTGGTAGAATGGAAATTCTAAAATATGATAAAGAAACTGTAAATGATTTAATTAAAAGATCACAAGCAGATATTAACGAAATCTTAAATATAGTTTCAGATATTCTTAAAGATGTTAAAGAGAATAAAGATGAAGCTGTTAAAAGATACACTGCAAAATTTGATAATGCTGAATTAGATAATTTACAAGTTCCTAAAGATGAAATCAAAGAAGCTTATGATAATTTAGATAAAAATCTCATCGAAGCGCTTAAAAGAGCATCTGAAAATATAGAAAAGTTCCATAAAGCTCAAATTCCCAAAGAATGGTTTATGGAAGTAAACAAAGGAATTACTGCGGGGCAAATCATAAGACCAATTAATAGTGTTGGTTGTTATGTTCCAGGAGGTAGAGCTGCTTATCCTTCATCTATTTTAATGGAAGTTATTCCTGCTAAAATTGCTGGTGTTGAAAGAATTATTTGCTGTACTCCTCCAGGAGAAAATGGAAAAATCTTAGATGCTATTTTAGTAGCTGCAGATTTATCTGGAGCAGATGAAATCTATAAATGTGGTGGAGCTCAAGCTATTGCTGCTATGGCCTATGGAACAGAATCAATTGAAAAAGTTGAAAAAATCGTAGGTCCTGGAAATGTATTTGTTACAGGAGCCAAAAAATTAGTTTATGGTGATGTAGATATAGAATTCCCTGCTGGGCCATCTGAAGTTTTAGTTCTTGCAGATAAAACTGCTATTCCAGAATATCTTGCTCATGACTTTTTATCTCAAGCTGAACATGACCCTAATGCATCATGTTTTTTAGTTACTGATGATGAGAAAATAGCAAGAGATGCAAAAGATTTAATTGAAAAATTTGCAAAAGAGGCAGATAGATGTGAAATTATAGAAGAATCCTTAGAAAAGCATGGACATATTATTCTTTGTGAAAATATGGAAGAGGCTATTGATTTTACAAATACCTATGCACCTGAACATTTAATCATAAGTACTGAAAATGATAAAGCAGTACTTGATAAAATTAAAAATGCAGGTTCTATTTTCTTAGGTAAATATTCTCCAGTAGCTGCTGGAGATTATGGTTCTGGAACTAATCATGTTCTACCAACAAGTGGTGGAGCTAAAATGTATTCTGGTCTTTCTACTGAATCATTTATTAAAAAACCTACTGTTCAAACTATTACAAAAGAAGGAATTGAAGAATTAGCTAAAACTATTCTCCCAATAGCTGAATATGAAGGTTTCTATGCACATGCAAATTCAGTAAAAATAAGATTAAATAAAAAGAACCATTAAAAAACTAAATTTAAATAAAATATATTAAAAAAAACTAAATAAAGTAGATTTATTATAAACTATATTATAAATTTAAAATTAATAAACAAATTTATTAATTAATTAAAATTATTAATTAAATTATGTAAATATAATTAAGGTGATAATGTGGATTATTTATTAGGCGATTTAAGAAGAACTCATTATTCAAAAGAGGTAAACCCTGAAATTAGTGGGGAAGAAGTCCTTATTATGGGTTGGGTTCATGAAATAAGAGACTTAGGCGGAATTATCTTTGTAATCATAAGAGACAGAGATGGATTAGTACAAATAACTGCACCAAGTAAAAAAATAGATGCATCAATCTTAGAAGATTTAAGGGCACTTAGAAAAGAATCTGTAGTTGCAATTGAAGGTACTGTACAAGATGCAGGAAAAGCACCAAATGGTGTAGAAATTATTCCAGCTAAAGTAATTACCTTAAACCCAGCTAAACAACCATTACCTATGGATCCAACAGAAAAAGTTAAAGCTGAAATTGATACTAGATTAAACTCAAGATTCCTTGATTTAAGAAAATCCAATGTTAGCTCTATCTTTAAAATAAAAGCAAACATGTTGAAAACCGTTCGTGATTACTTCTACAAAGAAGGTATGATTGAAATTAACACCCCTAAGCTTGTAGCTTCAGCTACTGAAGGAGGAACTGAACTTTTCCCAATTACTTACTTTGAAAAGGAAGCATTCCTTGGCCAATCTCCACAATTATATAAACAAATGATGATGGGTGCTGGATTCGATAAAGTATTCGAAATTGGTCAAATCTTCAGAGCAGAAGAACATGATACTTTAAGACACTTAAACGAAGCTGTTTCCATCGACTGTGAAATTTCATTTGCAGATGATGTAGATGTAATGAGAGTATTAGATGGAATGATAACTGCAGTTTTAAAATCTACTAAAGAAAACTGTGGAAGAGAACTTGAAGTTTTAGAATATGATTTAAGTGCTATTCCAGAAGGACCATTCCCAGAACTTAAATATGATGATGCAATAGACATTATTAACTCTAAAGGTATCGATATAGAATGGGGAGAAGACTTATCTAGAGAAGCAGAAAAAGCTTTAGGTGATACTCAAGAAGGTTTCTACTTCTTAACTGATTGGCCATCTGCTATTAAACCATTTTATGCTATGCCTTACGAAGACAGACCAGAAATCAGTCATGCTTTTGATTTGATGTATAAAAACTTAGAAATTTCCTCTGGATCTACTAGGGTTCACCAATACGATCTTTTAGTAAAACAAATGATTGAAAGAGATTTAAATCCAGATGGATTTGGTAGTTACTTAAAAGCATTTGAATATGGTATGGCTCCTCACGCAGGTTGGGGTGTAGGTGCTGACAGATTAGCTATGGTTTTAACTGGTGTTGAAAACATTAGAGAAACTGTTCTCTTCCCAAGAGATAGACACAGATTAACTCCATAGCTTAATAGTAAAAAATAAACAATAGTCAATAAAGATAATCAAAATTATCATATTTTTGTGATTTATCTTTATTATTTTTCTTTTTTTAATTTCTTAAAACAGCTAAATTTAAATATCAATTCTCATTTTTTAATAATTATGTATTAAACTAATAAATTCAAGGTAATAATATGCAAGAATATAAAATAGCAATTATAGGAGGAGGGCCTGCAGGTATGATAGCTGCAATAAAAGCAGCAGAAGAATTAGGTCCTAAAACTGTATGTATCATAGAAAAAAACGATACATTAGGAAGAAAGCTTCTTTTAACTGGTGGAGGTCGTTGTAATATTACTAATAATACTCCAATTCATAATCAATTAAACTATTATAATAAAAATAAAAACTTCCTTAAACATGCATTATACACATTATCTCAAGATAAATTACTTGCTATATTTGAAAACAAAGGCCTTGAATTTCACCAAGAGGATAATAAAAGAGTTTTCCCAGATAGTGAAGATGCACATGATATTTTAGATATTTTAGAAGAATACCTTGAAGAGTTAGAAGTGGATATATATACTAAATGTCCAATTAATACAAATGATATTGAACATGAATTAAATGAAAAAATGCAACCAGTATTTGAAATACAAAATGATAAACTATCATTAAATGCATCGAAACTTATAGTATCTACAGGTGGTATCACATACCCAGTTACAGGTTCATCTGGAGATGGATATAAAATAGCTTCAAAAATGAATCATACTATCACTGATATAAAACCTGGACTTGTTTCATTTAATGTTGATGACTTTTTACTTAGAAGTTTAAGTGGACTTAGCTTAAATAATGTGGAACTTTCATTTAAAGATAAAAAGAAAAAAATTTCAGTAAAGGGAGATGTTTTAATTAGTCATTTTGGCCTAACTGGACCTGCAGTAATTAATTTAAGTAATAAGTTAATTGAAAAATCTAAATTTACAATTTTAGATGAAAACTTAAATCTAAAAGATGATGACGAAATAGAAAAGCTTGAATTACACACTAATAAAATTTCAATAGATTTTACTCCTGATTTTACTGAAGAAGATATTAAAAGTCAAATTACTAAAGATACCCCAAATAATGGAACATTAAAAATTAAAAATTATATGAAAAAATTCCTTCCAAATAATTTCATTGATTATTTCTTAATGAAATTAGATATTAGCCCAAATAAAACAATGGCTAATATTACTAAAAAAGAAAAAAATAAAATATCTGAAAATCTTAAAAGACAGGTGATTGAAATAGAATCATTAGAAACAAATCTTGCAAAAGTTACTATTGGAGGGGTTAGGTCAAAAGAAATCGATTCTAAAACACTTCAATCAAGATTTGTAGAAGGCCTATACTTTGCAGGAGAAATCCTTGAAATTGCTGGACCAACTGGAGGTTATAATTTACAAATAGCATTTTCAACTGGTTATTTAGCAGGCAAAGAAGCTGCAAATAGCTTAAAATAATCTGTTTTTTATTTTTTAATTTGATCTATTTTTATCTTTTAATTTGATCTATTTTTTATCTTTTAATCTAATCTATTTTTTAATCTATTTTATTTATTAAAGCATTATTTTTCTTATTTTCTAAATTTTTTTATTAAATATTTATCTTTAAAAAATCAACAAATTAAAATCAATGAAACTATTTTAAAACATACAAAATATAAAAAAATAGCTAACAATATAAAAAAAAATAGTAAAAAATAGTTAAAAGTATAAAAAATTAATTAAAAATAGTTAAAATTATAAAAAATTAATTAAAAATAGCTAAAAATATAAAAAAATAGTAAAAAATAGCTAAAAATATAAAAATAAAAAGAAAAATTGTATAAATTTAACTAAACTTATACAATACTTTCAAACCCTTTTGTAGCGAGTAAACGTGCAAAAGAACCTTCAGGAGTCATAATAATATTTCCTTTTTTATATTCTTCTAAAGCTGCTTTAACCATTGTTTCTTTTTTGCTAGGGTCTTTTGCAGCTTTGGAAAGAGCTTTTACTAATACCATAACAGCATCTGATCTAGACATAGTACCAGTATGAATATTCTCTCTACCTTTATAACCGGCATAATTATCATTTTCACGTATAATGTCTGTTGCACTAAGATTAGTTACTTGACCATCTACTTCAAGAGGTCTAACAGAGTCAATAACATTATCTAATCCTTCATCATAGATAACAACAACAGCATCTATATGTGTTCCATTATGATACTCTACAATTTCTTTTGCATATTTCATACCATCTTCAACACCATTCCACAGACAGTCATGCATTCGCATATTACCTTTAAGATTTCCAGGTGCTGGTTGAGATGGATGTGTCATTCCTCCAGGATAAAATGGATCATAACCTTTTAAATGTCCATCTTCTAAACGAACAATATAAGCCATATCACATCCCCCGTTAGGTTGTTCATATTTATCAGCTGCTAAGACTAAAACAGTTTTATTTTCTGCCGTTAAATCAGGACCTGCAAAGAAGCTACCTATAACAACTAATAACCAAATAAGAATTACAGAAAGAATTGCTATAATAAGTTTTTGTTTTCTAATCATAAACTTTCACATTCCTAAATTAAAATAATTAATAATTTTCTATATCATAATAATATATATTTTTATATTTTATAAATGTATTTATAAAAATATAAAAAACCCTCATAAAGATAAAAATTTTAAAAAAAGATTATATTTTATCTTATCAGTCCATAAACTAAACTCTTATTCAAAGAAGATTAATCTATCTTATCAGTCCATAAACTAAACTCTTTAATTCGAGGAGGAATTCCTTGATTTCCACAGGATTCAAGCCAACCCTCACTTGATTCAAATTCCTCATCATAATCAACACTATTTACAAAGTCTATTAATCCCTGGTTTCTAATTAAAACATCCCTTGGTTTTAATGTAGATGACCAAATATAATAAACCTTAAAAACAGTATCTGGATGATAACCTCCCCCTAAATCAATAGATAGTACATCACACCTATCAATAGATTTAACAACTTCCTCTAAAGTCTCATGAAGCCTAACATCCCCACTAATAAATCTAAAATTATTATTATATCGTGAAAGTCTTTCCATAGGTTTAATAGCTTCTGGACTATTATCTATGCTTATTAATGAACCAGTACTTAATTTATATAAAATAAGCTCACTAGATCTGCCAACATGAGAACCTAATTCAACAACAACGTCTGTCTTTTCTAAAACTTCATTTAAATCTTGTCTATAAACTTTCATGTCATAACTGAGTTTTATTATTTCATCACCCCCATATAATTATGATATTCCATAAAATCATGACATTCCATAAAATCATGACATTCTATAAAATTATGATATTAATATCAATAATAATATGATTATTTAATATTATTAATACGAATTCCCTTTGTCTCTAATTTATAAAAATCAAACTCATTATAATATTCTGCTTCTAATTTTAATTTTTGTTTTTCATTAGCTATTGCAAAAATGGTATTACCTAACATTGCCATTGAACTACCTAATACTTTTCCATCTAATAAATGTACAATTTTTAATAAGTCATCATTTATTAAATGAGTTTTCTTAGCAAAAGATAGTGAGGATTTCATAAATTTTTTAATAGTTTCTTCTTCATTAAATTCACTATCAACTGCTACATTAAATTTAGATTTAAATTTAGAACCTATAACAATTCCATCATCTTTTTTATTAAATTCTTCACCAATAGCAAACCCAACATCTGTAATGACTTTTTTATGCTTTTCATTTTCAATTATAGAAGATGTAGAAATTTCTCCAAATGTTTTAGTAATTACATAAAAATTAGACTCTTCAGATAATGAAATACCGAATCCTTGCTTTTCATGTGGAACTAATGATTTTACCTCCCCATAAGCTGGAGCTCCTACCTTAGTTCTAAGTACAATGCCTTTAGATAACTCTGCAATAACATCTCCGAGTCCAGTACCTAAAGATATTTCTGCTAAATGAGCATATTGGCCACATTCTTCAATGGATAAATCTAAATTAAAAAATTCATTTATACAAATAGCAGTACCAATAGCAGATGCAGCAGATGTTCCAAATCCACAGCCTATTGGAACTTGAATTCTTTGATTAATAATAATATTTTCTAAGTTAAATAAAATATTCTTCTTGTTTAAGTCTTTTTTCATTAATTCAAGTGTTTTTAAAATGATTATTTCATTGTATTCATCTTTTTTATCATTTATCATAATTGTTAAATCTTTAGAACTATCATTTTCTTTTTCTTTTTTAATTTTACTAATTTCAGTAATTACTCCTTTATCTAATAGTACCCCAGCACCTAAAGAGCCTTTTAACAAAGGATTCTCATTGTCAAAAATACTAAAAAAGCCAGTTATATGAGATGGAACAAATACAGAAATCATTTTAACACTTTTGAATTTTAATTAAATTTTAAAATACTTAATAATTTTAAAATCACATATTAATAAAAATAAATTTATTAATTATAAGAATAAAATTATAAGTATAATAGATTATTAAGATTTAACTAATATAAATTAGATTTTTAACATTTATAAAATTTTATAAATTTATAAAAAATAGTTTAAAAATAAAAATCAACGAATCTAATCATTTTAATAAAAGGAGAGATATCATTGACTCATAAAAGAATCGATTTACATATGCACAGTTTATTCAGTGACGGGGAGCTTTTGCCATCTGAACTTGCAAGAAGAGCACTTGTCTTAGGACATGAAGCAATAGCTATTACAGATCATGTTGATTATTCCAATATTAACACCATTACTGAAATTAGTGATGCTATTGATGATATAAACAATAAATGGGATATAACAGTAGTTTTAGGTGCTGAGATTACCCATGCACCAGTTGAATCTATTCCTGAGCTTGCAGATAAAGCTCGTGAGCTTGGTGCTAAAATTGTTCTTGTTCATGGTGAAACATTAAATGAACCTGTTGTAGAAGGTACTAACTTTGCTTCTGTAAACTGTAAGGAAGTTGATATTTTAGCTCATCCAGGACTTATAACTCATGAAGAAGCAAAAATAGCTAAAAAAAATAATGTTGCTTTAGAAATTAGTACAAGAAAAGGCCATTGTTTAGGAAATGGACATGTAGCAAATATAGCAAGAGAACTAGGTAATGACCTTCTTATTGATACAGATACCCACTCTCCTGATGATATAATCACCTTTGAAAGAGCAATTGAAATAGGATTAGGTGCTGGATTAACAAAAGAAGAAGTTTTAAAAGCTACCGTTGATAATCCTAAAAAAATCCTTAAAAGACATGGAATAAACCTTTAATAGTTAATTATTTATTTCATGACTTCTTCTTTTAAAAAAAAAAATATATTAGTGTTCTTTTACTTTTTTGCTTTCTTTATTATTACAACATCCGAAGAAAAAGTTTCTTATTTTTTTAACTTCAGATTTCTTTCCTTTTTCTATTTTTTCATTCCTTTCATGAATTTTCTTTCTTGCTTCAGCCATGTTTCCCATTTTTTCACCTTGAATAAGCTAGTTAATAAATATCTATCTTAGAAATATTATGAATTTTAAATAAAGTTCCTTGTTATATATGCATATATAAAACATACTTTATAAAATTTTAAAAATTGTAAATAAAATTATAAAAAATCAGTAAAAATAAAATTAGTAAAAAAATAGTAATTAAAATCATTAAAAAATAAAAATAATATAATCAACCAGCAACAAAAAAGATTAAATCCTTTTTGTCTGTCTGATTAATTCCTTCTAAATATCAAAATATTTAGAAATTAAAAAACTTTTTTAATAAAACTCTAAATTTGATTTGAATAAATTAAATCTTCTAGTGAATTTATTTTGGATAATGTGTGCTATGATTTGGATTTGATTTAAAACTTTGAAGATAATTTAAATTTTTTTGTAATGTTTTGTTTATATTGGGAGCAATTTAGAAGATATTATTTAATAAAGTTTTTAAAAGTTTTTAACTAATATTATTTCAAAAATTTATCTTCTAAAAGATACAACTTTTGGATCTCTTTTTCTTTCTCGATTAGTAGGTTTAATTTGTTTCTTTCCACAAATTCCACTTTTGCTTCTTCCCAACATTTCACCTCCGAGAATTTAAAGATAGAAGCACATAAAATTTTAAGAACTGGAGATTTTCATTTTTGGAGTGATTTATGACAATATTTAGTTTGTACTTGCAGAGCCAGTCCTTAAAATTTAGGTATGCCTAAATATCTTTAGTTATAGTATGTTTTTATAGTATATAAATGTTTAGGTTCGCCTAAATATTAGCATATATACAAAACGTTTGTTAATATCAAAACAGTTATATACTATAAGAACAATAATATAATTATAGATATTTAGGATAACTCCAGCGTCGAAAATCGATACTGGTTTAAAATGAATACTATCAAAATCCAAAGAAAAAATAAACCTGAATATCTCCAAATAAAGTTATAATGCACTAATCAACTAATTAGATGCATATTAGCTTTAAAAATGTATTAATTAGTATTAATTAAATTTTTTAATTATTTATTAATTATTTATTAAATTTTTAATTATTTTAATTAAAAAATAGCTAATTAATTAAGTTGTTGAATAAAAAAATAAGTAAAAAATCGTTAAACATTTGGTTTTTAACCAAAAATAAAAAAAAATATTGAAGAAATTTTTTAAAAAAAGTATTTTAGTATGGAAATTAAACTAAAATCATTTACAAAACATTGCTTCAATCTATTTCAAAGCAAATCAAAAAAGAAAGAAAAATCTATCAAATCGAAACTAAAATAATTCGAGGTGAAAAAATTAAGAAAAGAAAATTAAAACCTCAATTAAAAAACCATAATTTCAAAAACAAGTAGAAGCAAACAGAGAAAATAAATTTGTTTGCTTTTACATTCTTTTTAATTTATTAAAATTAATAAAGAATATTTATATTTATATTAATTAAATAAATTAAAACTAGCAAAAAATATATTTTTTACAATTACTTATTTTATTCATTAATAATTATTATATCATTATTTTATTTTTACAAATTACTTATTTTATTCATTAATAATTATTATATCATTATTTTGTTTTAAAACATTATATTTCAAAAAAATCTCATTAAATCTTATTTTAAAACCTTATATTCCATTATAAAGTCTTTTCCTAAAGGATAAGATTTCTCTAATTTTAATTGTACAGCATCCTTCATATTGTCAAATCCATCTCCATCAAAGAATGTTTTAGAATCCTTACCTCCAACAATCATAGGTGCAATACATATTTTTACTTCATCAATTAAATTATCACTAATCATAGAAAAGTTTAAAGTAGATCCCCCTTCTAGCATAAGAGTTTTAATTCCTTTAGTATATAAATATTCCATAAACTCTACAAGATCAACAGGTTCTTCTGATGAATAGAAGAGATTAGCCTTTTTAGAAAGTTCTTTTGCTCTATTAACAGCGTCCATATCACAATTAGGATTATTTTCATCACAAATAGAAGATACCCCAATTATAGTCTCTGCATCATCATTTAAAATTCTAAAATTCAATGGAGTTCTTGCCTTATTATCTACAACGACACGAATAGGATTATCTTCTTTCTTTGCCTTTATCTTATGAACAGAAAGCCTAGGATCATCAGCTAAAACCGTACCTATTCCAACCATAATCCCATCAACTTCTTTCCTAATTTCATGAACACGTTCAAGGTCTTCTTTACCTGAAATTTCAGAGCTTCCAGTTTTTGTAGCTATTTTACCATCTAATGTCATAGCTACATTTAATATTACATAAGGTTTCATAATATCATGCTTTAAAATCCTTTTAAAAAAAATAATTTAAAACTAAACAATAACAAACATACTTTAAAATTTAATAATGGCTTAATAAAAATAAAATAATCTAACAAGCATCACTTTAATTAATCCTTTTTTTAATAATTATATGCCGAATACATATCTTGCATTCTTTTCAGTTCGCTGGTCTATCTCATCCACAGTGGTTTCTTTTAATTCAGCTAATTTTTCAACTGCTAGTGCAACATTAACAGGTTCATTCCTTTCTTGTTTTGTCATTGCTAAATAGGGACTATCTGTTTCAGTTAAAATTCTTTCAATGGGGATTTCTTTAAATAAATCTTGATGCCTCCCACTGTAACAAAGCATAGTAGAACAACTTAAATAATAATCATCCATATCCAATATTTTACGAGCAGTTTTTAAGCTACCTCCATAACAATGGAATATAACTTTAGGAATATCATCATATTCTTTTAATAAATTAAATATCTTCTTCTCACAATCTCTACCATGAATAAGTAAAGGTTTCCTGTATTCATTTGCAATTTCAATAAAGCCCGTGAATATTTCTTGTTGACGTGCTCTTAATGTTTTATCTGTGCAGTAGAAAAAGTCCATTCCTACCTCACCAATAGCTAATATTTCATCAAGATGTTCAACCATTTGTTTATGAGCTAAATCAATTTCTTCTTTAGGAGAATTTTGTGAACTTACAGGATGAAAACCAAAAGTAGGATAAACAAATCCATCATATTCTTTTGAAAGTTTTAAAGCTTTTTCATTACTTTCTAAACCATATCCTGAGTTAATTACAGCTGAAAGTTTATCCCTAGCTCTAGCTATTACATCCTCTCTATCAGCATCAAATTCATCAAAATCTATATGACAATGAGTATCTATCATCCTATCACTGAACTAATAATTTATAATTCTTTTAAACATAATGTATTTATCATTACAAGTCTTAAGTATCCATAACATTTTTAAGAGTTAAAATATTATATATTTTACTTTATATTTAAAATTAAGTTTTTAAAAATCTTCAAAACTATAAAAAAAGGACAATAATAGCTAAATATCTAGCTATTAAAATAAGTAGTTTTATTAAAAAATGGTAAATTTACTCAAATAAATGAAGAATCTTTTACCTTATTAAGTTAGCCTATATAATTTAGGAATGTGATATTCAGGATTCATAATATATACAAAATCATTCTCACGAAGATTCTTTAAATTTTTACTAGATTCATTTGGACTAATATTTAATTTTTGAGGTTGTAAAAAAGTTTAAGTTTAAAAATAAAAATTTATTATTTATTTATAAATAAAATAATTAGAAATAAATTTAAGCCCATAAAATTTTAAAATCCCAAAAAAAGCGATTGAAGAATTTAAAAATTATTTAGAAAATTATGATTCAATTCCAGAAGTTTTAATGCAGTTTCTAAACAAACATGTCTTAAATCACTTCAAAAGATACATAGAATACTTAGATGATGAAAATATTGAAAAAACATCAAATAAAGTAGAAAATTACTACAGACAAACAAATCCAGAAAAAATTAAGAAAACTTACAAAACTAAAAATGGAATTTTAACATTTTTAGACTACCAAATGAAAAACTGGAGAAAAAATCACATAAAAATAAAATAAGCCTATAAACAAGTTAATAAATATGCGAACAAAACAAATGTTGAATAAAAAAAGATTCACCATCACAGAAATATATTTTTGATAATGAATCATTATAAACTTTGAAAAAATTTATAAAAATAAAATAAAATTAAGCAGTTACTAATTCAGTTTCCATATTAGGGATATTAGCATAATTGTTAATTAAAGAACTTAAAACAGAATCTTTTTGCTTATTATGGATTGAAACTCCAATAGTTACATCAATTTTAATACAGTCATCATTAACACAAACATTCATATTAAATGAAAAAAGATTATGTAAACTGTACTTAGGTACATTAAATCTTTTAGATGCATCAAGAACCTCTAAAGAAATAGGAACATTATTAACATCAAAATCTAATAAAATACCTTCATCCATTTCAATAGTTTCATGATAAGAAAAATCTCTTTTAACTTTAACTGCTAAAACATCAGCAGAAGAATCATACTTATAATCTACTGCAAAAGAATTATCTTTCACACTCTCTCCTCCTTTTATCAACTGGATAAGCAGTGATAATTTTTACAATACGATAATCATCAATTTCAATAATTACATACAGATCCATTGTAGATTTAGTTTCATGAGGATAAACTAATTTAAACCGATTAGCCATAGTTTTAGAAATAGATAATGGAATATCATTTAGTAAACATTTTACAACATAATTAATCTCAAAATCTCTTTCTAACCATCTTTCTTCAAAATGAGGAATTAATCTATTAACTAATATATCATTGGATTATATATAATACTTTTCATACATATGCTCTTAGATAATTTTATAATTTAATAATTTGTAAACTACTATTGTTTTAAACTCACTAAACACACTCATATCATGGATACATCAGAATTACAATGTGTATATCCTATCCCTATTAAAAAATAAATTAATAATTGTAATAAATAATAAATAAAGTAATTTAAAAAAAGAAAAAAATAATTTAAAAAATTTAAACTTTCTAAAAGTTTTGAAAAAATTTTAATCAAGTTTTTTTTAACCGAAGGTTAAAAAAAGCTTGGATTAAACACCAAATCTTCTATCTCTTTCTTGATAATCACGAATAGCTCTTAAATAATCTACTTTTCTTAACTCTGGCCATAAACTATCACAAAAATAAAGCTCTGAATAAGAAGATTGCCATAGTAAGAATCCACTAAGTCTTTCCTCTCCACTGGTTCTTATAATAAGACTTGGATCTTCTAAGCCAGCAGTATATAAGTTTTTACTTACTAAATCTTCATCAATATCGCCAATAGAAATTTCACCATCTTCTACCTGCTTATAAATCTTTTTAATAGCATCTACGATTTCTAAACGGCCATCATAACCTATAGCTAAGTTAAACAATCTTTCATTATAATCTTTTGTAGATTCTTCTGCCTCTTGAATAGCTTCACGAACACTATCTGGTAAAAGTTCTATTCTACCTACAACTTTTACACGAACTTTATTTTTGTGAATTTTTTCATGATTTACTATTCTTTTAAAGTTTTTAACAAATAAATTCATTAAACCTTCAACCTCTTTTTGAGACCTATTAAAGTTTTCAGTTGAAAAAGCATAAGCAGTTACGATTTCAATTCCTAAATCAATACTCCAATCAAGAACCTTTTCTAAGGTATCTACACCAATTTCATGACCTTTAATAACTGCCATATTCCCCTGAATCTTAGAGTATCTTCTATTACCATCCATAATAATAGCTACATGTTTTGGCATCCTATTAGGGTCTAATTCATTTAAAAGACGCTTTTCATAAATTTTATATAAAAATTGTGGTGGCACAATCATTCCTCATTAAATTGATTATAATATTTTTTAAGTTTTTAATTAATAATTTCTTATCAATATTATCCATAATTTTTAAAATTACTTAAAGAAGTAATTCATTATCATATAATATATTTAGTAAAATAAATTTAAATAGTTTTATATTATTTTTTGAAAAATAGTTAAAGTTTTAGAATGGTTGAATTATTCTTTTAATTTCGCTAACTTATAAGCTAATTTTAAACTTCTTTTATAGCCTTCTACACTTTGATCACGGCTTGTATCAATAAATATTTCATCCATTCCTAATGTAACTGCACCAAAACTCGGCCATTTATCAAGTAAAACTAGTGTTCTAAACATTATATTGCCAAAAATACCATCATTAGCAAGAATAATATTGTATCCCTCTTCAATAGCTTGTTCTAGGAGAATGTAATAATTCTTTATAGAATAATTTTTAGAAATATCATCAGAGTTATTATCAAAATTATCTAATTTATTAAAAGTATCTGTTAATAGATTTGTTAACTCTTGGGAAGATATTAAACTTTCATCAATTTTTTCACTTCTACCTAAATCATCTTTTCTTCCTTCAGCTAAAATAGCTATTTTTGGCATTTTTCCAAGATATTGTAAGAAATTTGCAGCTTGAATAGCAAGCTCAACCTTTTCCTCTAAATTTTTACCTTCATCTATCCCAACAGGAGCAAGTAAAAATTCATAATCTTTAGAAAAGTTTTCATCCTCAGAAGTATTAATATAAGTAGCTCTATTAATTTTACAATCTGATTTAAGTTCTTTAATAGATTTGATAATTTTAGAAGCTTTAAGTGAACCTCTAAGAGTAGCATGAACCTTCGGATTTTTAAATGCATCAATAAGTTCATCTTCACTCTTAACTAAATGTATATTTAAATCTTCTATTGATTCTAATTCTTTAGAAGCTAATAAAATATTTTCATTTTCTCCTAAACCAGCTACCATATTAATCATATTAATTGATATATAAATTATTTAATTTAAAGTTTTATAAAATTAGAAAAAATAGTAGGGTCCTAGATTTTTTCTAAAAATTAGAGCATTTTTTGTTCTTATTTTCTATGTTTTCAATACTCTATGATTTCCCATAGTAAAAATACAAATTTTATGAACGTTATTAACGTAAAAAGTGCCTTTACAATCGTTAAATTTAAATACTATGTTAAACATATATTTATTTAGTGAATTAACATGAAACATAGTATTAAATTTGATAATAAAGACACTAAATATATTATATTGGTTAAAGCATTTAAATTTATCGACTTGTGAAAAATCTAAAAAAAATTTACGCAAGTTATAGGGATTAAAAATATTAAAAAATTTCAA
>NZ_FOTL01000017.1:0-13234 GCF_900114585.1 Methanobrevibacter olleyae
GAAGCTGAAAAAGAATTACAAGGTTTAATTTATCGTAAAAATGAATTTCATAATGTTATTTATGAAATTATAAGAAAATTTATTGTTTCTAGGTATAAAAGCTTTATTTATCATTTAAAAGATAAGAAAATTGAGAGAACAACTAATAAGCTTGAAAATGCTTTTCAAAAAACTATGCCTAAATCAAGAAAAAGAACTTTTAAGACTATTCGTGGTGTTTTAAAGAGAATTTATCGCAGAGATTTGATTTGGAATGAAAATCGAAAACTTAATCAAGTTCATCAACAAAGTTTTTGAAAGAGCCATATTTTGATATACCTAAATATTTATATAATTAAAAATATATAATATATTTAGTGAAATGTTTATTATTTTTAAGTTATATATAAAATAAACAAACAATTAGAGAAGTATTTCTTTTGTTTTTTTAAAATTGTTTTTTATTTAAGTCTATTTAATTTGGATTTATGGATTAATTTTATAATATTCTTTTTAAATCCAAATTAATTGTTCTGAAAATATTTTTTATAAATAATCTTATTGATTATATTTCAAATCATTTTAAATTAGTGAGGGCTAATATGTCAGCAATGATAGAGTTTCAAAATGTCTCTCGTGAGTATAGAACTGGAGACCATGTATTAAAAGCATTAGATAATTTAAGTCTTAAAATAGATAAAGGTGAATTCGTTGTGATTTTAGGGCCATCTGGTGCTGGAAAGTCTACTTTATTGAATCTCCTTGGTGGATTAGATACAGCTACAAGTGGAAAAATAATAGTGGATGGAGAAAATATTGTTGATTATGGTGATAAAGCTTTAACAAAATACAGAGCTAAAAGTGTAGGTTTTATATTTCAATTTTATAACTTAATTCCTAATTTAACAGCATGTGAAAATGTAGAGTTGATGAAGGATATAACCGATATTGATATTTATGGTGGGAAAATATTGGAAGCAGTTGGCCTAAGAGGGCACGATAACAAATTTCCTGCTCAATTATCTGGTGGAGAGCAACAAAGAGTTTCTATTGCAAGGGCTTTAGCAAAAGAGCCTGCAATGTTATTATGTGATGAACCTACTGGTGCACTTGATTCTAATACTGGAGTTTTAATCCTTTCATTATTACAAAATATGTGTCATGAAAAAAATACCACTGTTGTTATTGTAACACACAACTCAAAATTAGCTGATGCAGCTGATAAGTTGATTAAAATTAAAAATGGACAAATTGAAGAAGTTACAATCAATGAAAATCCTTCAGATGTAAATGAGATAAAATGGTAGAATTATTTAATTATCTAAATGAGATAAAATGGTAGAATTATTTAATTATGTAAATGAGATAAATGGTAGAACTATTTAATTTTTTAAATTATTTAATAATTTTTTAATTTGCCAGTTATGGCATATTTTATTTTTCAATGGTATCGATATACTTTCTTATTTAAAAAGGGATAATATGAAAATCTTACTTAAAAAAATGTTACGTGATTTTAAAGATCATAAGATTCAATTTCTCTCTATCTTTTTAATGGCTTTTTTAGGTGTCTTTGCATTTACAGGTATAAGTGGTGAAGTAGTAGGATTGTCTGATGTTTCAAGTCATTATTACGAAGATACTAATCTTGCTGATGGATGGGTATATGGAGAAGATTTAGATAATGATACCTTTGAGAATATAAAAAATATGGAAGAAATTAAAGATGCCGAGCGAGAGATGGTAGTAAATACGGTTGCTAATTATTCTTCAGATCCTGATATTACTTTACATATTCTTGAGGGAAAGCAAAAAATATCTAAATTTTATCTTTTTAAAGGAAAAGATTTTGATGAAAATGATAAAGATGGAATTTGGATAGATAAGAGATTTGCAGATGCACGTGATTTAGATATTGGAGATAGAATCACCTTAAAATTTGATGGAAAAAAAGTATCTAAAACAATTAGAGGTATTGTATTTTCTCCAGAATATGTTTACTACATTCAAGAAGGTAGCCTATTACCTGATTTTAAACAGGTAGGTTATGCTTATATCTCATCAAAAGCAGCTAATTTTGATGTTGAATATAATACAATTACATTAGATTCCTATGAGGAGCTTGAGGAAAAAGACTTTAAATCTGATTTATATGAACTTATGCCTAGATCAAAATTTGTTCAGTTTTTACATCGTGATAATAATATTGGTGTAAAAACATTAAATGAAGAAATAAATCAACATCAAATGTTTTCAGGAGTATTTCCTATAATATTTGTACTTGTTGCACTTTTAACATTACTTACCACTATGTCTAGACTTATTTCTTCTCAAAGAACTCAAATTGGCGCTTTAAAAGCTATGGGATATAGTAATAAGTCAATTATTTATCATTATCTTTTATATGGTTTCTTCTTATCATTAACAGGTTCTATTTTAGGACTTATTATTGGGCCTATGACAATACCTCGGCTATTCTATCCAAGTATGTCTTTAATGTATTCACTTCCACATTGGGGACCAGCATGGAATTTGACTTTCTTTGTTGTAGCTGCATTAATGGTAATATTTTCAGTAGCAGTAACATTTATCTCTGTTAAAAGTATCAGTGATGAAAATCCTGCAGATTCAATTAAACCTAAAGCTCCAAAGCCAGTTAGCTCAGATTTTATAGAAAAAACAAAGATTTGGGAAAAATTAAGTTTTAATGAACGATGGAATTATAGAGATGCAAAAAGAAATAAAGTAAGAGCTATAATGAGCATTTTTGGTGTATTTGCTTGTGCACTTCTTATTATCTCTGCATTTGGTATGTATGATTCAATGAATGATGTAAAAGACTGGCAGTATGAACAAATTTATCAATATAGTTCAAAATTACTTTTAAATGAAAACATTACAGATTCACAATTAGACTACCTTTTAGATGAAACTAATGGTGAAGGAATAATGGAAGAGGCTATTGAATTAAAGTATAAAGGCAATAAAAAAACAGGAACGCTAACAGTTTTAAATGAATCAGAATTATATAAAACAACAGATATTAATAGAAATTATATTCAACTTGACCCTAATGGAATAGCTATTTCTGATAGGATGGCTGAAATTTTAGGTTTAGAAATAGGCGATAAAGTAAGATGGCATGTTGTTGGCAATCCTAAATGGATTGATTCTGAAATCACTGAAACTTATTCAATTCCATTTGGTCAAGGAATTATGATGTCTCCTAAAGTTTATGAAAAAGTAGGGGGAGATGATTATAATTATAGTACAAACACTATTTTAACTAAAGAGAATATAAGTAAAAACTACACTGGTGTAGATAGTATTTCAACTAGAGAAGATATTGTTAGTGGCTGGGATAGCATTACAGAAGCTATGAATTTAATGGTTTTTGTTCTTATATTCTTTGCAATCGTCTTAGCAGTTGTAGTATTATATAATTTAGGTTTATTATCATTTACTGAAATTCAAAGGGAATTAGCAACATTAAAAGTTCTTGGATTTAATTCAAGAAGTTTAAGAAGACTCCTACTCACTCAAAATCTATGGTTCTCAACTATTGGTTTTATACTATCTATTCCAGGAGCTTATCTTTTAATGATTATTATGATGGGTTCAGCTGGTGAAGATTATTATTTCCCAATCAATATTTATTTATGGAACCTTCTTCTTAGTTTTATTCTAACCTTTGGACTTTCTGTAATTGTTAATTTAATGTTTTCAAGAAAGATTAAAAAAGTAAATATGGTTGAATCTTTAAAAAGCAATGAGTAACTTTCAAGCTTTTTGAGCTTATCTCTTAAAAACCTTGATTGAAATTTTTTCATCAGTTGACTATTTCTTAATAATCAAGAAAAATTTTATTTTATCTTTTTTAATTTTTTATTTATATCTCATTTTTAGTAGAAAATTAACTTTTAATTTTTTATTTATATCTCATTTTTAGTAGAAAATTAACTTCCTGGGATTTAAAATAATCATATTTTAACTCATCATTTGCTATTAGATTATTAGTCATATTCTTTGGAATAGCTACTAAAACAGTCTTAAAATCATTTATATTATTTTTAGGTGTATTAAAATGTATAGAGTATATCTCGTTAGATGAATTTTCTAAATCTTCTCTAAAAAATGGATTTAAATCAATTATCTCTTGATTTAATCTTTCTTTATTGTTATTTGTTCTATTTAAACTTTCTAAAATCCAATAAGAATTAGAGTTTTTTATACTCTCATCACTTAGTAAATAAAAATCATATTCTTCTAATGATTTTTTATAAACTCTAAAATTTTTACATAGCCAAAAAGTTCTTATATCACTAGTGTGATTAGTTAAATTTGGATTAGTATCATGATTACATATCTCATCTCTTTTATAATCATCTCTAAATAGTTCGTAGTCATTAAAATTATACACCACAAAATTAGAATAAAAATCACATTTAACTGTTCTATTTACCACTATGATGTTTCCCTCCTCATTATTTTCATCACCAAAATTATTATCAAAGCCATAACCCATTGTAATAGGTCTTATTTTATTATTCAAGGGATAAATAGCTATTGAACTTTTAAAACTGTTATTAAAGAGATTAGTAGTAATCAATTGATTATAATTATTCTTTATTTTGATTAATTTATTATAAGAAATTGTATTAGTAATTACTTTCTCATCATTTGAACTTTTGCTATAAAACTGGTTGTTTTCTATCTTTTTATTCTTTATAGCAAGACCTGGGATAATATTTGATGATACAATTCCATTATTTAAGTTTTCATTCTCTTCCCAATTTTCTGGATTTCCAGGATTATTTAATAGATAATCACAAGTTTTAATACTGATATCTTCAAGTGATGAAAACTCTTCTTCACTTAATACTTTTTCATTTAAATCATCACTTAAATTAGATATTATTCCCAATATAAAAACAAGTAATATAATCGAAATTAGAAGTTCAGTTGAATATAAAAGGCCAGATTTATCTTTAATTAAATCCTCTATGATTTTCTTTTCTCTTACACTATCACCAATAGTTAAGTCTATATTTTTCTTTTCTCTCATACTATCACAATAGCTGATTCTATATTTTTCTTTTCTCTTACACTATCACCAATAGTTAATCATACCAATCTTTAATATCCGCTCATTCCATACTTTAGTTTATGGCCATGTGGGTCAAGATATAAAATCTCATTTAAACCCTCCTCACTATAATAGATGACTTCCACTCCAGGATAGATATCATCACTAAAAATTACATGATCACTACCACAAGCAGATACAAGATTAGTTTCATTTGTTTTTTGAGGATTTATAAATGTTTCAAAGCCATAATGCTCACATCCACTTTTACCTTCAAGTCTACATAAATAACATGCTCCATCTCTACTTTCATGATAATATCCATTATCTCTACAATTTTTCATCACTTTTCCATTATCATCTCCATGATGCTTGTAGGGGTCATAAGGGCATTTTTTTACAATAAAAGGAGAGCTTGCATTAATATAATAGGAATAATTTTCTACCTCATTTACTCGTAAGAATTCAGATAAAGAATTTCCATAATTATATGATGTTTCATTATAACTAATGCCGTAATAGTTTTTACAGTATAATAAAGGTATAGGATCTTTTAAATTGATACAATCAACATCATCTGAAGCTATATTTTCAAATGAATACTCTCCCTTTACACTTGAAATGTAGCTTTTAAATTTGTAAGAGAAGGGATTACTTGTATTTTCAATAGATACTATATAAGAATTGATATAAACATTATAATTTTCCCAATACTCCTGATTTTTAACTCTTAACTTTTCATCAATCATTTCCTTTAAATCCCTTTTTGAATCTATACAGGCTCTTCTATTTTTAATCACTTCTTCACTTAATTCCTTTAAAGCTTCACGTTCTATAAGTGGAATATTTCTAATATAATCATTCATTATGTACTGGTACTGACTTGATGAAATATCCTCTTTGTTTTCATTCATTTGATTTATTGCAGTATTTAAAACAACTACTGATAATATTAAAAAGCTAATAAGAACCAAACTGCTTATTATAATTGAAATGTTTCCATTCTCATCATTAATAAAATCCTTTGATATTAATTTTTCATTCTCGTTATTTTTATTTTTTTTATATTTAATTTTCATTAATTGCTTTATTATTAAAAATACTATTTAAAAGTTTCTCAATTTTAATTTAAATTATTTTAAATCATTATAATTTGATAAAAAGATTAAATTTTCCTATTTGATTTAACTTTTCATTTTGATTATAATATTGTTGATATTAGAAAAATTAAATAAAAGAGAAAAATTAATACAATTATAATGACAATTATAAAAAATTTTACCTGATTAAAAAAATAAAGAATAAAAAACTTTATTTAGTAAAGTAAAAAGTAAAATACATTTTTAAACTTAAAACTTATTATATATGAATTATAAATAAATCATTATTATAAATTAAAGATATATTTATAAACTAAAAGATTAATAAATAAATAAAAATAGAAAAAAGTTTTAATCAAACTTTTTATAGAAGCGTGGAAAAATTATTATAAATCATTGTTAATGCTTATATTTATTAGGAGGAATTTCATGTCTGATATTGTAAGAACTTGGCGTCATATCCAACAAAGATATAACCTTGTTGGATCTAAATGTACTACTTGTGGTCAAATATTCTTCCCACAAAGAGTAATATGTCCTGATTGTAGAAGAAAAGGAAATATTGAAGATATTCAATTTTCTGGAAAAGGAAAAATATTTACTTATTCTGTAATTAGAACTCCAACTTCTGATTTCAAAAAAATAGCTCCTTATGCTGTAGCTATTATTGAGCTCGAAGAAGGTGCAAAAATAACTGCACAAATTGTTGATGCAGATGTTGATGATATTCAAATTGGAGACCCTGTAGAGATGGTCTTTAGAAAAATCCGCGAAGATGGCTCTGATGGTGTAATTTCATATGGATTTAAATTCAAAATTTTAAAATAAATTAAAAGTTTTATAAAATAGCTTTTTGCTATTTTATTTTTTTATTGATTATTAGTAATACTTTTCTTATAATTTTTATTAATAATTTATTACTTTTATATTAATTTTTAGTTAATTTTAATAATTATTAAGAAAGTTTATTAATTATTAAGGAATAATTAATACTATAAGAGAATTTAACTAAAATCTATAAGGATTTTTATAATTTTATAATATTTAAATCAAATTTAAATTTTAAATTTTTTCTAATTTGAGGAATATTATTTATATAAATTTTAGATTCTTTCTAAGTTAAGGGATATTATTTATATAAATTTTAGATTTATTTAAACTTAGAAAATATTAATTAAATTATAAATTTCTAAACTATTCAATTAAATTAAATATGTGATTATTATGAGTTATGAAGATACTGCTGTTTTATTATTAAGTCATGGAAGTAGTCTCCCATATGCAGAAGAAGTGTTTAAAGATATTTGTGCTAAATTTAAAACAAAAACAGAATTTGATGCTGAAGTCGGTTATATGAAAGTAGCTAAACCAAGTTTACCAGAAGCTATTAATATATTAAAAGAACGCAATCCTAATTTAAAACGTATTATAGCTACTCCTGTATTTTTAGCTGCTGGGATTCATACTAATATTGACATTCCGATTATACTTGGTCTTGAACCTAAAGAAATTGACCCAAGACAACCTGATGGCAATTATCCAGAAAGCCATTATTTATACGGCCTTGAAGAAGTTGATTTTAATGGTGAACTTAAATTAATCGATGCTATAGGTCCTAATCCAAGACTCATAGAAATCATTAACAAGAGAATAGCTACTGCACTTGAAGATTCAGAACTTGACGAGATGGCTAAAACTGCAGTTTTACTTGTATCTCATGGTAGTAGATTAAATTATAATAAAGAGTTTATTTCTAGTGTTTTCAAGCAATTTGAAGTTCAAACTGACTATCCATCTGACTTTGGATTTATGGAACTTGTAGAACCTAATATTCCAAGTTCAATCAACAAACTAGTTAAAGAAAATGAAGTGGATAGATTGGTTCTTGTTCCTGTATTTATTGCTCCTGGTGTTCACACTACAAGAGACATTCCAACAATCTTAGGCCTTATTGAAGATGATGGTACTGGCCATCACCATCACAACCACAGTCACAGTCATAGTCACTCTCATAATCATGAAGATAGCCATGACCATGGACATCATCACCATCATGACCATGGTGATGTAAAGATGGAATTTGAAGGAGAAATATTATATCCTGAACCAATTTGTGATGATGATATTTTAATTGAAATATTAGAATCTATGGTTAAAGATGCTCTTTAATCTAAGCTTTTTGAAGATTGCCTCAAACCTTAAGTAAAATTCTTTCTAATATTTTGGGGCTAGTTTATCTTTTTTTAGGTTTTTTATTTTTATAATTTTACTCAATTTTAGTAAAGTTCTTATTTTTCTTTTTTTAAATATAATATTAAAACTATTTGAGGTATTTTATGCATCAAAAATTTATAAAAGAAGCAATTAAAGAGGCTGAAAAATCATTATCTGAAGGTGGAATTCCTATTGGTGCAGTTCTTGTAAAAGATAATGAAATTATATCTAGAGGCCATAATAGAATTATTCAAGATAATTCACTTATTCTTCATGGTGAAATGGATGCTATTGAAAATGCAAAAAATCTAAGTCATGAAGATTATAGAAAATCTACTCTTTATACAACTCTTTCTCCTTGTCCAATGTGTTCTGGCGCTATTATACTTTACAATATTCCAAAAGTAGTTATTGGAGATAATACCACTCTTATGGGTGCTGAAAACCTTTTAAAAGATAATGGTGTAGAGTTAATTCTCCTTAATGACTTAAGATGTAAAGAGCTATTTGAAAACTTTGTAAAAGACAATCCTGGTCTTTGGGAGAGGGAACTTGCTAAGGTAGGAAATACTACTGAATTAAAATAATGCTATAAAAAACTAAATGTTAAATAATCTTTAAATAACAATCTTATCAATTTCAAACAATCATTACTGAATAGGTGGAAATATGGAAACTGTTCTAACAAATGAAAAGGATGAAAGATTTATAGAACTTACAAAAGAATTAGATAAGGAATATTTTCAAATTTATGGTGATATAGCATTAGAATACCAAGAATATAATGATTTAAAAGATCCTCATATTGTTTTACTTCTTTTAAATTGGACAAGACCAATAGCTTGTGCTAGCTATAAATTATTTGACAAAGATACTATAGAAATTAAAAGAGTTTATGTAAAGAGAAGATATCGTAGGAGAGGTATTGCTTATAAACTTGTTAAACAACTTGAAAAATTGGCAATAGAGGAAAATTTCAAATATTCAATCATTGAAACGGGTAGTGAAAATTATTCAGCTATTAATTTATATAAAAAATTAGATTATGAAATAATCGATAATTTTGGCCAGTTTAAAGGTGATGATTTGTGTATTTGTATGAAAAAAGAGTTTAGAACTTTAATTCAAGCTTTTTGAGGCTTCGCCTCAAAAACCTTGACCAAAATTCTTTTAAATAGTTTTGTGATTTTTCTTTTTTTTAGTTTATAACTAAAACTATTTTTTATTTTTTCTAATTTAAGTATATTTTTTTATATTAAATAAAACAAATATTTTCATATGAAATCAACCTTAATAAAAGTCTCTGATGTTGGTGAAAAACAACTAATAGAAAGGATTATAGAAAAATCAAAGTCATGTTCTATTTTTAATACATCTGTTAATGACTATGATAATAATTTTAATGTTAATAGCTTTAAAATATCAATTGGAGACGATTCTGCATTGACAGAGATTAATTTAGATGAAAATAGCTATTTAGTTACATCATCTGATATGTTAATTCAATCTAGTCATTTTCCACAAGATATGACTTATTTCCAGATGGGATATAAAGTAGTTGTCGTTAATGTAAGTGACTTAGCTAGTATGGGTGCTGAAAATATTGGCTTTTTATTGAATATAGCTATTCCAAAAGATATGCTACTAGATGATTTTGATGATTTGATTTGCGGAGTTATAAGAGCCTGTGATAATTATGATATTCCACTTATAGGTGGAGATACTAATCAAGCAAATGAAATTATACTATCTGGAACAGCTGTTGGCCAAGTAGATAAAGATAAGGTCTTGATGAAGTATGGATTTAAACCAGGTGATTTAGTTTGCATTAGCGGAGAGTTAGGTCTTGCAGCACTTGGATTTGAATTATTAAAATTGAAAAATCAATTAAATAATAACCTTTTTGAAATGGTAGATATTGAAGAGAAGATAAAAACTGCATATGAAATAGATTCAAGCCTTTGTGACTTGGCTATTTTTAAAGCATTAAAAGTTGAAGCAAGATATAAAGAAGGCCATATCTTAAGAGATTATAATACAGAAAATAACAGAATCTCTACAACTGATATTACAGATGGCCTTGCTAGTGAATTTTATGAAATTTTAAACTCAGATAAAAAATACTGTAAATTTAATAATAAAAATAATAATCAAAATTTAGGTATTGATGATTTTAATAATGATTCTGATAATCGTGGTTTAGGTAGTGATAATTTTATTGATAATTCTAATAGTTTTTATTCTAAAGGAATTAGAATCTATGAAGATAAACTTCCAGTAGAAGATGAATTTAAGCAAATAGCTAATGTTTTAGACCTTAATTACCTGGATTTATTATTACATATAGGAGAGGATTTTGAACTTTTATTCACTATAAATACAGAATTAAAGGAGAAATTATTAAATGATTTAAGCTTCTATATAATTGGTGAAATTACTGATAAAAATACAGTTGAAATAGTACTCTCAAATGGAGATATAGAAAAAATAAGCTCTAGAGGTTATCAACATCTTAAATAATCAATTATGAATCTTTTTTTAATTAGGTGTTTTTATGTTATATGAATCTAAGTTTTATACCAAATTATATGATGAAAATTTTGATTTAAATAATAATCACAATAAGAATAAAAAAATAGTTCAATGTAATTTATGTGGAAAGATGTGTAAAATAGCAAGTAATAGCTATGGGTTTTGTAATAGTCAGAAAAACATTGATGGTAAGTTATATTCATGTAATTATCATAGAATAGCTAATTATCATATAGATCCAATTGAAAAGAAACCTTTGTATCATTTTTTACCTTGCTCATCTACCTTTTCAATTGGTGGTTTTGGATGTAATTTCTCATGTTTAAACTGTCAGAACTATATCTTATCAAGAAATTCCTATAATTTAAATAACTCAATTGAAATACTGCCAGAAACCATTGTTAAAAATGCTATTAATGAAGATTGTCTATCGATTTCTTGGACCTATAATGAACCTACCCCCTACTTTCACTTCGCCGAAGAAACTTCTCTACTTGCACATAGGAAAAATCTTAAAAATGTTTATGTAAGTAATGGCTATATGAGTGAAGAATCATTAGATGAAACCTTAAAATTTATTGATGCATTTAATATTGATTTAAAATTTTTCGATGATAGATTGTATAGAAAGATTTGCGGTGGAAAATTGGATATTGTGCTAGATAATTTAAAAACTATTTATGATGCAAAAAACAAGTATGGAACTCATTTAGAAATAAGCACTCTTTTAATCAATGATTTAAATACAAAAAAAGATCATATAAAGTCCATTTCTAATTTCATATTAGATGAATTAGGTCCTGAAGTTCCCCTTCACTTTTCAAGATTTTTTCCAATGTATAAAATGAATGATAAAAGTCCAACAAAGATTGAATATCTACTTAAAGCAAAGGAAATAGCTATTGATATGGGATTAGACTATGTTTATTTAGGAAATATGAAAGGTGATAAAAATACATATTGTCCTAATTGTGGTGAGATTTTAATAGAAAGAGAAAGATATTGTAATATGGATAAAAATAAAATAAAAGACAGTCATTGTATTAATTGTGGCTATAAATTGAATTTTATTCTTTAATTAGTTCAACAACTTTTTTCGATGCATTTCCATCATCAAATTGATTAAACTTTTCATTGAATTTCTTATATTTTTCACCATATTCTTCTCTATAACTATTGATGTTAAAATTTTTTATAATACTAATTAATTCTTCATTCTTTTCAACTTTTGGACCAGGTGCTTCTTTAAAAATATCAAAATAAAAGGATCTTATATTATTTGTATAATTATCTAAATCATATGTAAAGAAAATCATAGGTCTTTTTAATATAGCATAATCAAACATAACTGATGAATAATCAGTTATCATCATATCTGAAATTAAATAAAGCTCTTGAATATCCCATTCTGCATCACATTCAATAATAAAGTCTTTATATTCGCTCCAATCAATATCTTCTTTAACTAAATAATGGAATTTAACTATTATAATATATTCATCTTTAAAGTTTTCATACATCTTCTTAAAATCCATCTCTGTTGTGAACTTATATTCTCCTACTTTATTATACTGATTATCTCTCCAAGTGGGGGAATAAAGTATAATCTTCTTATCTTTAGGGATTTTCAATTTTGCTTTTATTTTTTCTAGATCTTCTTCATTATTTCTTTTAAATAAGATATCATTACGAGGATATCCAATTTCAAGTATTTCTCCTTTAAAATTAAAAGCTTTTTTAAATATCTTAGATGAGTGTTTATTTTGTGATAATAGATATTGCCAATCTTTAGTATTTTTTTCAAAATCTTCACGATATTTCTTAATATCTTTATTACCACTCATATCCATAACATCCATATCCAAAGCTAATTTTTTAAATGGAGTTCCATGCCATGTTTGAATATACTTTGTTTTTTTATTTTTTCTTAGATAATACAAATGCCGTGAGTCAAAAATCCAAACTCCACTTCTAAGAGTATAATATAAGTATTTAAAAAAAGATCTTTTAACTTTTATAGCATTTCCAGGTATTTCAATATTTGTATTTGTTAGTGACCATATACATTTAAATTCATCATCTAATCCTTGATTCACCATTTCTTCATAGATATATCTAGGGCTACCTGCGTAATTACGTCCACCACTTGATTCAAAAAGAATAATTTTTTCATTAGAAGGAATAATATATGATTCTAATATGTAAAAAGCTCTTACAGAGTATCTAACTATATCTTTGATGATTTTTTTAAAACTTATCATAATTATACCTTAATAGGATTTTATTATTTTTACTTTTTATCCTTCTAATTATACCTTAATAG
>NZ_FOTL01000017.1:13304-44764 GCF_900114585.1 Methanobrevibacter olleyae
ATTTTATTATTTTTACTTTTTATCCTTCTAATTATACCTTAATAGGATTTTATTATTTTTACTTTTTATCCTTCTAATTCTTTAACAAGAATTTGCGCATTTTCCCAATCTCTGTAATCATCAATTTCTGTCCATTTGAGACCATTGGTTAAAACGAAATCTATTGTTTTAATTTCACTTAAATCTTTATATGCATAATCATAATAGTTTTGGGGGTCATCTTCAATTAATCTTTCTAAAATTCTATTAAATATGGGAATATCTTCACTAATTACTTTTGATACACCAATAAACTCTCCACTAGAAGAAAGTATATCTATTTCTTTTCCAATTGAATGAATTTTACCATTAGCTATTGTATTATTTTCATTAAAGGATTCATCATCAATAATCAATTTAAATGACTCTTCATTAAGTTCTTTAAAATTATCAATTATCATCCCTGTATTATTTGAAGCTAATATTCTTGAGATAATTTCAGGATCTACTACATTATCTCCATTTATTAAAATAAAATCATCTAAATCGTTTTCTTCTATAAATTTACTTGCAAGATAAGTTGAAACAGATGTGTTGGTGATATCGTATTTTTCATTAACTATAGTTTCAATTTCTATATCATATTTTTCAGCTATTTTTAGGCATAAATCAATTACCTTATCTTTATTATACCCTATAATAACAATAAATTTCTTTATTTTAGCATCAACACAGTTCTTTATCATTCTTTCAAGTAAAGTTATTTTATTTATTTTTAGTAATGTTTTTGGAATATCTTTAGTAAGTGGCATTAAACGTGTTCCCATTCCAGCTGATAATATTACACTAATCATTTTATCATATTAAGAATTTTGCTTTCTTTAAAAAGCTCTTTTAATTTTGTCTGCAAGTTTTACAAGAAATCTTGATTTATAGTCTTCTAGTTCTTTCTCTAATTTATTATTTTTATTTTTGAGTTCTAAGTTATTTTTTATTAACTCCTTATTTTCTCTATTGATTTTTCTATTTTCTTTTTTTATAGGATTAATTTTTTCATTCTTTTCATTTTTTTCATATAATGTTTCAAAGATATTATAAAAATCGTCTGAAATTAAAAGCTTATTTCTAGCATTTATAATATAAATTTTATTAAATTGTTTATAAAATTCAAATTTTTTAGCTACTTTTATAGATTTGAATTTATTTTCAACTTTTATCTCCCATTTTCTAATAGGATGACTTAATATATCTTCATAAGGAATTGAAAAATTTATCTTAAATTTATTTTCAACTTTTTCAGAGTTTACAGGATACTTTATTTTTTTAGAATCAATCACGTTTTCAATATAAACAGCATCTATTTTATCATTAGATATACCATAGAATCTAAATAAGTCATCTTTATTAACGATATTTTCAATTTTTATAGTTAAATCCTTTGTCGGTCTTGGATTCATGAAAAATATTCCATTTTTTTCAATTCCTATTTCAACATCAAAATTATCATATCTTATTACATCTCTTTTTGAATTTCTTAAGAAACTTTCTTTTTTAAAATCTTGAGCAGAATATTCAACTTTAATTTTTAGATGCTCTTTATTCTGGATTAGACTGATAGGAATAAGAATTTGTTTATTTTCTAGATTTTTCTTTTTATTATTTGAATTCTCATCTATATTATTTACAGGAATATTTCTAATATTTTTATTTAATTCTAATGGATATTCATTATCGTCTATATCCACTAATGTTATTTTAGTTTTATGAGGAAAGTCCTCTTTTAAATAGTTAATTCTTTCATTAAAATTAATGAATATATTCTCTTTATCATTAGTTATTCCGGTAATTTTCACATTTAAGCTTTCTCTTTGAGCATCTCTTTCAAAATCAATATATTTTTTATACTTTTCATTAAGTAGTTCTGGAATTGTTGGATTTTTTTTTAGCTCAGGTAGAATTTGTGAGAAATGGCACAATCCCTCTATATCATTATTTTCAACCATTTTATATAATATTTTTTTTGCAGAATTTAAATTTTCTATTAATTCATTTGGAATAATATTTAAAACCTTTTTCACTTCATCAATTATTTCTTGATGAAATTCTTTATCAAATTGATAGAATATTGTCAAGTAGATATTTAAATCATAGTCTATCCACCTAAAATATAATTCCTTTTTTAGTTCTTTATTTAATTTTTCTTGTTTTAACAGTTCATTAGATAAAAAAATCATTTTTACCCGATCTTTAAAATTATCAATATTTGAATATTGCTGTGTAATTGAATGATTATCAGTTTCTCTAATTCTCCAGTAATAAAAAATCTCATTATGTATTGAAATTTTATCTGCAAGCATTAAGGCTTCTAATGAAAATGGAACATCTTCATAATAGCCTATTGTTTTAAACTTCAGATTATTTTTTTCGACAAATTCTTTTTTAAAGAGTTTATTTGTGGAAAAGGTATCCCATATAAGTTCAGGATAATCATTTAAATCAACTGAATCCAATGTTTTATTTATATTTTTATATCCTTTGATGAAAAGGTAGCTATCTTTTATATTATATCTTTTTAGCCTTACCATGTAGGAACTTACAATATCTGCATTGTTTTTTTTAGCTAATTTATATAAATTTTCGTAACCATTTAGACTTATATAATCATCAGAATCTAAAAATTGTATATATTCGCCTTTAGCTAAATTTATACCTATATTTCTACCACTTGAAAGACCTTCATTTTCTTTATGGATTGCATAAAAGTTTTCATAGTCAAGAGCATATTTTTCAATAATATATCTTGAATTATCTGTGCTTCCATCATCAATCATAAGCACTTCGATATTTTCAATAAATGTTTGATTTAATAGACAATTTAATGTATCCTCTAGATACTCTTCAACATTATAGATAGGTACTATAACAGAAATTTTAGGCTTCTTCATATTATTTTATCCATTCATTTTTTCTTATTTATTTATAATTTAATTTTTAAAAAGAACAAATTAAGAATAATTTTTCTAAGTATTTAAATTATAATACTTCTAAAGCTTTCTTTTCTAGAATAAATCATATTTACATGATTATTTTTATTTCCATAAATATTTATATAGTTAATTAAGTATATATTGGTTGAACAAATTATATATTAGTATTTAATAAATATTATATATTAGTATTGAATATATTATATATTTAAAATTTATTATTATATTAGCACTGGACTTAAAATGACTAAAACGATTCTGGTCTTGATAATTCTTTAAAAATTACTCAAGAATAGCAAAAAACTTATCTGAATAATATCATTGTTTTATATATGTTTTATATAGAAAATGGTGGTGTTTCTAGTGGATTTAAATAAACATTTGCCATATTCCATAAAATATTCTATATTTTTTTAAAGAAGTTAATAATGGATTATTTAAGGGTATAACTACATTTTAAAATTATTACAATTTATATATCAATTTATTAAGAAATATTTATAAAACTATTGTGAGGAATTAAATGATTGTTAGATGTAAAGAAGAAGATATTAGCACTGTTTTTGAATATATTGGAGAGGATTATGGAAAATGTTTATATATTTTCATTGATTTAAAAAAATTTGGACTTAATGATGAAAATTTTAATCTTTGGATTCAATATAATGAAAAAAATAATATTTGTGGAATAATTAGTGAATACTTTGGAGGTATTCAAATATACAGTAAAGAAGAAGATCTTCTTCTAGATGAAATTACAGATTTTATTAAAGAAAAAGATACACATGTTCTTTTTGCTATTAAACCTATTATTGATAAACTTAAACCATTTTTACTAGAATATGAACAAGAAACAGGGACTGTTGGCGAATTAATAGAATTAAAATATCCTCCAAATCCTAAAGCATATTCTGCTCCACTTGATGAATTTGAGGAAATTGTTAAAATAGTTGCAGAAGATGAGGATATTGGAAAACCTTATGGATTTGAATCATTATATGAGCAGTATACTCAAAGAAAACAAGAAAATTTTGGTCGTAATTTTGTATTACGGGATGATGATAATGAAATTATTTGCCATGCAGCTACATATGCTGAGCTACCTGAATTAGCTGTAATTGGTGGTGTAATCACTTCTGCTTCTTATAGGGGAAAAGGTTTTTCTAAAGAAACATTATCTTCTCTTTGTAAAGAATTAAAAGACGAAAATAAAAGAATATTTTCATTTTTCTATATTCCTGCTGCTGAAAGGATGCATTATGGTGTAGGTTTTGAGAAGCTTGAAGATTGGTCTAAACTATTTAAATAGAATTATTTAAACTTTTAACTGAGTTTATTATTATGAAAATAATCTATTTTTTTAAATGGAATTATTTAAACTTTTAACTGAGTTTATTATTATGAAATAATCTATTTTTTAGTTTTTATTTTATTTATTCAATGAAATATTCTTTTTTTGCAAGTTTATTTATTTTACTTATTTTATTTATTCAATGAAATATTCTTTTTTTGCAAGCTTATTTATTTTATTTACTAATTTTTTTTCCCCATTCTTTATTAAAACTTTTTCAATTAATGTATCTGTTTTAGGATTAATTGAAAATGTCATACCTAATTTAGAATATCTTTTCAATGAATTTATAGCAGGTCTTAATTCATCGTATAACTCTTCAAATTGTTCTTCATCCTTTAAATCGTAGGTTAATAAATTATCAATATTTTCTTCATACTTTTCTTTTAATTTAATTTGCCTATCTGTCATTTTAACTAGTTTCCAAACATTATCCACAGTTACTTTTTCATTATATACTTTTAATCTTTCCCACATTACTTCTTCACGTGTAGCTTTAGCTTCTTGTAAAATATCTTTAGTTTCTTCCATAATTTCTTCATAACCAATTTCAGTATCTACAATCACTCGCATTGGCTTAACTACTTTAATTTTTATATCTTTAAATTCTTCACCAAATATTTCACTAAAATAAGCATCAGTATCCTTTGGTATTGGTAATTGAATATTATCGAATTCAATTTTTCCAATTTCCTTTAAATATTTACTTTCTATTTTTCTATTAATAATACGTACTTTAGAATAATTTTGAATATCTTCCCATTTATCGATAAACATCTTCTTTTTAACTGTTTTATAATAGCGTTTTCCACCACCAGTTAAAGAGTAAACTCCTTTAAATAGATTGAGGCCAACTTTAATAAAGTAAAATTTTCTATTTTCAATAGTTTTATTCATAAATTCTCTCATTTTTCTTTCTTTTGATAATCTACTACTAAAAATTTCTATTTCTTCACCATCTAATGTAACAGACCTTTGTATAGGGTAAATACGAACAGATATTCCGTGGTGTTTATTTTTATTTCTAGCAAGCATATGGAAATCTGTGGTGTTCTTATTACCATAATTTACATAAATCGGAAGAAAATTAGAATTATTAAAAATTCCTTCAACATATCTATCTTTATTTTCTGATTTTTCAACAATTTCACAAAAGCGATCAATATCTCCCTGTGTCATTGCAATACTAACCAATCTGGAATTATTTTTAATGGTATTATTAAGGTAAGCATTTAAAGCATTTATTCCAACAAATATATATTTTAAGTTATTTTTTAAACAAATTTCATCAATTTCTTGAAGTAATTCTATTTGTATTTCTTGTTTAGTTTTCATAATTTAGCTCCTAAATACTTAGCTATTCTTCACCATTTAATTCTTTAATTAACTCACGTTCAATATCCATACGACTATATCCACATTCATCCTCTACTTTTTGCCAAATTAAACCGTTTCTAGTATTATGGACTGATTTTTTATATAATTCCATACCCTCTTCTTTTTGACCAGATTTTAATTTTGCTTTTGCTTGTATAGCCATTATCTCTCCATCAAATGGATACAATATTAATGCATCATTACAAAACTTATCGATTGATTTATAATCATCAATAGTTTGTGCATTATTTTCTTTAATCCATAATTTAGCTCTATAAATATCTAATAAATAAGAGTATTCATCATCGTATTGATTAATTAATGATTCAACTAATTTTTCATCTTTTTTATCATAGCGGGCTATAGATATTTCTCTACAGATATCACAAATTTTCTCTATTTTAGTAAATTCTTCATTAAGGACTTTTTCTTGTGATTTTATAAGATTTAAGAATTTATTTACATTATAATATTGGCCTTGTTCAATTAAGCTAAATAAAAATGTTGCAAGATTTTTATCTGATATAGGAACTTTAATATTATATTTTAATACATCTCCAAGAGATTGTAATTTAAGATATTCTTTGAATTCATCATTTAAAATCTTATATTCTTTATTCTTTAATAATTCTCGTAAATATTCCTCTTTTCCTTCTAATTTTTTAATAATATGTCTAGATTCAACAATCACTTTTTCTTTTGCAACTAACATATCTACTTTTCTACGATTATAGAAGACAGCTGCATTGTTACGCTTATTCTTCTTATATTTTTTAAATACTTTTTCACGTTTAATTTTTCCAAGATAACGATTAGTATATTCACTAAATGGAATATCATTTTTTAGTCCATTATGTGATACTTGTTCTTCATAAACTGGAACATACATCCAGCTATCACCATATGCAGCTCTAAGTATACCTTCTGTATTATGCCCTATTGGAAATTCGCTCTCTTCAAATTTTCCAAGCTCTCCATCTTCAAAGTGCTCTTTATTGTAGATATAGTTTTTTATTCCCCAGTGCATAATATATTGATCACATTCGTCATGGTTATATTGGGTCAATTTATCTTCTAATTCTTTAAGAACCTTTTCTTCTCCTTCTTTATCAACTCTGTGGCAGTATTTTTTATATAATTCATAATGTTTTTGCCAATCTTCTAAAGAAGTATTTTTATTAACAATGAAATAAGGGGATAATAGCTCAGTATAAATATGTAAGTTTTTAAGATATTCTTCTTTAGCTTCTTCTCCTTTTGGCATGGGATCAAAAATAAACAGTTCAAGGTGTTGGCCACATGCTTTTGCAGTAAATGCTTGTGAAATATAAATATTAGTTGAGGTAGTATCAACGTATCTAGGAAGTGGATTACAATAATAAGGAGTATTTTCTTTATAAATAAAAGATCTTCCTTCAGGTAAGATATCTTCTGTTTCTAGAATATGTCTTAATTTATTCCAGTTTTCTCTGGTAATGTATAAATCTATATCATCATCCCATGGCATAAAGCTACGATTTCTAACAGCACCTAACGATGCACCTGCTGCCAGTAGATATTTTATGTCATATTTGTTACAAATTTCATCAAATTCAACTAGTAATTGATATAGATTTTTTTGCAAAGTATTCATTTTATTCAATTGAGTTCGCTCCTAATTATTGTCAATTCTATTTCTAATTCTTATTTGGCTTTTAATCATGTTATTTTGATTATATTTTTTCATTGTTTTATGGAGTTATTAATCCTATCATTGATTCTTCTGATTTTTTATTTTTTATTATTAATAATCTCTTCAATAGCTAAAACTAACTCTTCTGTATCTTCAATAGAATGTTTACCTACATGAGCAACTCTAAACATCTTTTTAGCATTTTCCCCACCACTTGGATTAACTGTAAATCCATATTTATCAATTAATTCTCTGTAAACTTCTTCAGCATTTTCATCCTTAAATATTACTGGCGTAACTGCATTGGATAATGGATAACTAGGGTAATCTAATCCAATTTCTTTAATTCTCCTTCTAAAGTAAAGAGCTATTTCATTAGTTTCTTTAATTATATTTTCAATACCTTTTTCTTCAAGTCGCTTAACCATATCTTCAAGTTCAATAATTATTCTTACAGCTGGAGTAAATGGAGTTTGTCCTCTTTCAGCATTTTTTAAATAATCTTTAAAATCAAAATAAATAGATTTTGGATCGATTTTAGAAACTCTATTTAACATTTTTTCACTTAATGCCAAAATAGATAATCCTGGAGCTAAAGCTAATGCTTTTTGTGAGCTTAATACAACAGCATCAATTCCATATTTGCTCATGTTTACTTCATCTGCTAAAAATGCACTTATAGCATCTACAACAAATATTAAATCTTTTTCTTTACAGAGTTTAGATAACATTTTAATATCATATAATTGCCCTATTGAGGTTTCATTTAAATTTACAAGTAAACCTGTAAATTTTTCATCAGCTATTAGCTCATCAATCATATCTCTTGTTAAAGTTTCCCCTTGTTTAACTTTAACAACTTTAAATGGAATTTCATGAGTATCACAGATTTGTGCAAAACGGTCTCCAAAAGAACCTCCATCTATAACTATTAAATTATCTTCTTTTGTAAAACAGTTCATTATAGTTGCTTCCATAGCTCCAGTACCAGAACATGTTAGTAATATTAGCTCTCCTTTTTCATTGAATAATAATCTATTTAATCCTGCACTAGCAGAAAATACTAGTTGTGAAAATTCCTCATTCCTAAAATAAGGGACTTGCTTTCCACCAATTTCTAAGGTTTCTTCATGCATTTCCACCGGTCCAATAGCAAATAGTTTACTCATATTTAATCTCCTAAAACACTCTTTAATTTTTTAAATGCTCTTTTTTAAACACTCTCTATTTTTATTATTTTTTTATCCAATCTAATTTTCAGCTTTTTTAACTTGTTCTAATATTTTTACAATATTAAAAGATTCATCTTCAAATATACTTCTAGAATCAATACGATTGTTTGATAACATTCTTGACATTTCTCTAATTAAATATTTAAAACCATTTCCTTCAAAATTTGTATTATATAATTGAACATCTTTAGATCCTGGAGTGTGTAGTTCAAAACTTTTACTTCTCCACCAATCACCTTTCATACGTATGGTTCCTTCTGTTCCAATGATTTCTAATTGATTATCAACACGTATTTCATTTCCTACATTAATAATAGCTCTACCATTTGGATAAACAAAATTCATAGATGCAAATTCAATATTATCTCCATCTTTTTTTACTTGAAAATCCGCTTTTTCGTAATTTTGACCCATAATTTTTAACATTGGCAATATTGTTAAAGAGCTTAAATCATAGAATAAATTTGAACGAGTCTCATCATTTTTTGATATAGAACAATTAAAACTCAGTATATCTCCAATTAATCCACCTTGTGTCATCCATAAAAGTTGGTTGAATACATAAATATGAACCATTTTAATATTTTCCATTAATATAAGATTTTTTTCTTTTGCTAATTTCATTAATTTTTCTAATTCATAAGTTTTAAATGTTGCAGGTGGATCGTATATCACATGTTTTCCTAATTTTAATGCTCTTTTAATAAAATTGAATCTTTTTTCTATAGAGCAACGAATATAAATAATATCTGATGCATCTATTAGTTCATTATAATCATCAAAAACATTAGGGAGGGAATATTTTTTTTGGAATAGATTTAGTTCTTCTGGATTATCACAATAAATGTTTTTAGCTTCAAATCCATTAACTAACTTAGCTTCTTTAACTATTTGATTATCATCTGCAAAGTCACAAATTATTCCAATATCGTATTGATTAAATTTTTCTTCTCGAATTTGTGTACTAGATATACCTTTAGTTCTTTCAAGATAGATCATATCACAATATCTAGATAAATGGTCAAACTTTCCTCTCCAATCATCACCAATTACAAAGGCATCAATATCATATTTAACAATATCTCCAATTTTTTGCCCAAGATACTCTTCAACAATTATTTCATCTGCAAATCCAGTTTTTTCTACATTTTCAATTCTAGTTGCAAGTGAATCATGAACATTTAATTTTCCACGACCGATATCATAATTTTCACCAGTAACTCCTACAACTAAATAGTCACCCTGTTCTTTTGCCCTTTTTAAAATATTATAATGCCCTATATGAAATAAATCAAATGTTCCATATGTGATAATTTTTTTCATAATCAGTCCTCTTATTAGTTTTGGATTTTTTAAAGATTTAGATTTTTTTAAAGATTTGGATTTTTTTAAGGATTTAGATTTTTTAAGGATTTAGATTTTTTAAGGATTTAGATTTTTTAAAGAATTTAATTAGTTTAAATGATTCATTGAATATAATTTTAATTCTCTATCTTTTCCCATAATCTTTTAAAAGCTATTTTAGGCTGGACGTGTTTTATAACAACATCATAAACAAAATCAACGATAATACTTTCGGTATTGTATTTTTTACAAATATCTTTTATAGCTTTAATTGATTTTTTACCTTCAACCACTATTCCACTAGCATCTTCATCAACTATAATTCTTTGACCATATAACATTCCTAGAGTATGATTTCTACTTTCATTTGAAGTAGATGTAAGTACCAAATCACCAAATCCACAATATTCTTTAACTGTTGAGGGATTACCACCAATCGCTTCAACAATCTTTTGAGTTTCTTCAAAGCCTTTTGTTAAAATAGCATATCTGGCATTTTCATTTATATCCATTCCTTTACAAATACCATTTGCCATGGCATTAATATTTTTTATTACACCACATATTTCAAGGCCAACTACATCATCAATGATTTTTAATTTAAATTGTTGGGTTGTTAAAACTTCTTTAACTTTTTTAGAATTATTCTTATTTTTTGAAGCAATATTTGAAACAGTTTCAAGATTTAAAACCATTTCAGATGCAAAATTTGGTCCAGATAATGAGACATAATCATCATCAAAGTATTCTTCTATTAAATTTCCCATGGTCTTTAAGGAAGGATATTCTATACCTTTTGCAGTAGATACAAGAATAACACTTTCATTGATGAATTTTTGAAGATTAGATAATGTTTCTCTAAAAGCAGAAGATGGAACAGATAAAAAAATTATTTCACAGTCTTTTAATTTGTTAAAGTCTGTAATAGCTTTTATATTATTATTTAATTTAGTATTTGGGTAGTATTCATTATTAAAACCAGTTTGATTTATTATATCTGCTAGTTCTTTTCTTCTTAGATGCAGATATACTTCATCTACATTTTGAGATGCTATCTGTGCTATAGCAGTTCCTAAACTACCTCCTCCGATTACACCTACTTTTTCCATCATTTCACCTAGTAAATATTTTAAGAGTTAAATAATTAGATTAAGATTTAAATAATTAGATTTCTTCAAGTTTAATTTAAATATATTTTTTTAAATTTTTATTATTATTCACTAAGACTCACTCTTTCGAATTTTTCTAGTTCTAAGATTGATTTAGTAGCATCTACACCTACTTTAGTAGTTGTACCATCAACTTTAGAAGATTTTGGATCTAATGAAGAACCTCTTGCTTTAGGTACAATAATTATATCGTCATCACCTTTTACACGTGTTGCAATTGCATATTCAATATCTTGTGGATTAAAAATATCTACATCTTCATCAACTACAACAACATGTTTTAAAGAGGGATGTGCAGCTAGTGCAGCCATAATAATGTTTTTTCCATCTCCTTCAGTTTGTTTCTTTATTGAAACAACTGCATGTAACCAACAGCAACCTCCTTCTGTAAGTACTACATTTTGTACAGTAGGAACGGTATTTTTCACTGCATTATATATTCTTGGTTCTTGTGGCATACCTTGAAGTAATTTATGTTCAAAACCTGCTGGTAAAATTGCATGATACATTGGATTTTCTTTTTTAATGTACATTTTACTTAATTTTATTACAGGCTCATCTCTTACATAATCATAAGTATCAGTTAAATCTACAAACGGGCCTTCAGGAGCAGTTTCATCTATTAATAGTTTACCTTCAAATATTATATCTGCTTCTGGAACTTTAATTCCATTTTTACAACTTACTAGCTCTAGTTCACCATTTTTAAATCTATTAGCAACTTCCATTTCATCTGCATCTATTGGTATTGAAGTAGTACATGCAAGAAGAATAGATGGTTCCATTCCAATAGCTATTGAAATATCTAAGTCTTGGCCCATATCTTTAGCTTTTTGGAAATATGTGTATAAGTTTCTTGGTACGATACGAATAGCTAATTTATTCTTATCAAGAACTAACATTCTATGAATTGAAGCATTTTGAATACCAGTTTCTGGATCTTTTGCAAATACAACTCCTGCAGTAATGTATGCGCCACCGTCACGTTTATAATGAGTTAAAATAGGAATTTTACCTAAATCGACTCTTTTACTATCATACTCCTCCTTCAAATCAATAAATTTTCTAATTGGTGTAGGGTTATTCATTCCATCAATTATTTTATAAAGTATTTCATCTACTTGACAAGCAAGAGACTGTGCTATTTTTTCTCTTGTATTACAAATTCCTGATACTATAGGAATATCATATCCTTTTACATTATTTAACATTACTGTATCTTTAGGATATTTACGAAGTAATTTAGTAGCTTCATATTCTGCATCAATCTCTTCATCAATTTGAACTATGTTAATATCATCTGCCATATTAATCACTCTTTATCTTTTTTCTCTTAGTTATGAGTCATTTATCTAATTTAGATTAATTTAATTATAAATCAGCATTTTCATATTTAATCCATTTTAAGTTTTCTTCAATTGTTTTATTGGATATTCCAAGGATTTCTCCAGCAACTATTGCTGCGTTCCTTCCATTGTCAATTCCAACTGTTCCTACAGGTACTCCTGGAGGCATATTAGCCATAGTTAAAAGTGCATCTTGCCCATCTAATTTTTTAGAACATGGGACACCTATAACTGGTTTTTCAGTTAATGCAACTACAGATCCTGCTACAAGGGCAGATAATCCACTTATTGCTATAAATAATTTTGCATTATTTCTTTTACTCATATAAGATTCGAAATCTTTAGCATGTCTTATTGGAGAAATATAATCAAGTTTATATTCTATTTGCATTCTTTCAAGTAGAATAGCTACATTTTTAGATATCTCCATATCTGAATAACTTCCTGCAAGTATTATTACATCTGGAGTGTCAGGCAATTCTTTAAATTCTATTTTTTCGTAGTTTTCTCCAGTTAAAAAGTCTTTTTGGAAAAATTCACCTTCGATGCTTTCAATTAATTCCTTTTCTCCACTTTCAACTTTTTCCTGGTATTCAAGACGTAAGTCAGATATTCTTTCTTTAACTGCATCATCATAACTTGCAATAATTTCTCCTGCAAGTATTGCTGCATTATCCCCCCTATTTATTCCAACAGTAGTTACTGCTGTAGGGAAAGGCATTTGTACACAAGCATATAATGCATCAAGACCTCCGATTGCACCATCAACAGGAACTCCAATTACAGGCCTATGTGTGTATGCAGCTATTGCACCAGGCAAGTGAGCTGCAAGCCCTGCAATTCCTATAAAAACTTCTACTCCTAAATTAGTTGCATCTATAACAAGTTTTTTTACTTTATCATGTGTTCTGTGTGCAGATGCTACTTTTAAACTATAGGGAATTTGAAGTTTTTCTAATATTTTTATTGATTTTTCAGCTATTTCCTTATCAGAAGCACTTCCAAGTATAATCATAACTTTAGGAACCATTTTATTTCTCCTTTAAGCACTATTTAATATGATAAATTTACATTATATTTATATTTATTAAAACTAATATATAATGTTAAATAATAATTATATTTTATTTAAATTTAACACAAGTTTAGCAGATTGTATATTTTATATGATGCTTAGATTTTTATATAGTTATTTTTTTAATAAGTACTTTTTAAATAATAATATATAAAAAAAGAAGTTCTTTTTTAATTTAATAGCAATAATATTATATAAAAAACTTTTTTAATTTAATAGCAATAATATTATATAAAAAAAGCCGATTTGCTTTTTTAATAGATAATTCAAGGGTTTAAATTAATTATATGGGATTAATATGGTTAAAATTTCAGTTATTGTACCTGTTTATAATTGTGAAGATTATATTGAAGAATCAATCAATAGCATTCTTAATCAAACATTTAAGGATATTGAGATTATTTGTGTAGATGATGGCTCTAGTGATAATTCTTTAAATATCTTAAATAAACTTGCATCAAATGATGCTCGTCTTAAAGTGTATAGTCAAGAAAATCAAGGTTCAAGTGTTGCAAGAAATTATGCATTAAAGAAGGGCACTGGAGATTATATCTACTTTTTTGATGCAGATGATTATCTAGTTGAAGATTGTTTAGAAAAAATATATTATAATGCAGTAAATAACGATTCTGAGATTGTAATTTTTTATTTTGATCAGTATAAAGGTAATATTTTCTTTAATCATTCTAAAATTAATATAGAAAAAGAATTTCCTGAGGCAGATTTTAATAATTTTACATTCAATTTTCATGACTATAGAAAGCTTGCTTTTATAGGTCCATTTGCACCTTGGTTTAAATTATATAAAAAGGAATTTTTAGATAAATATGATTATTTAGAATTTCCAATTAATTTAAATCATAATGATGTCCCTTTTCATTTAAAAACAATTTTAAAAGCTTCTAAAATTTCTTTTGTTCCGGAATATTTATATCATTATAGAGTAGATAATCCAAATTCTATATCTAATACTCGTTTAAAAAAATATGAGGATATTTTTAGTATAATTCAGATTGTTGAAGATTTTTTAAAATCAGAGGATTTATTTGTAGAGTTTAAAAAAGAATTTGATTTTTTTAAGGTTAATAGAATTACATATGAAATTACTGGCCGACCTAATAATTATTTTTACTTAGCAAAAGAAGAATTATCTCTAATTAATTTAGACAATGATTTATTATCTAAAAATGTTTTGTTTAGAGTTAACTCAATTTTAAATTCAAATTCTATAGAAGAATATAATCATTTAATTGAAATAAATAGATTAAAAAATAAAACTGAGAAACTATCTAAGACTAATAAACAACTAAAAGATCAAAACATAAAACTTAAAGATCAAAATAAAAAATTTAAAGATCAAAACATAAAACTTAAAGATCAAAATAAAAAATTTAAAGATCAAAACATAAAACTTAAAAATAAAAATAAAGATATTTTAAATTCTAGTTCTTGGAAAATAACCAAACCCCTTAGAATGTTTAAACAAGTGTTTAATAAGACTAAATAGGCTTATTAAAATCTTTAAGCAATTGTTTAATAGTAGAAAAATGATTTTTACTCTATTTTTTTAACTATCCAATAACTAAAAACTTTCATTTTTTTATTGTTGATCTATATTTAATATTTATAGCATTCTTTAAATTATCATAGACAGTTGAATTCTGTGACGTGAAATATCTACATCTAGAACTTTTACATCTATAATATCTCCAACACTTAGAAAATCAAGGGGGTGTTTTACAAATTGGGTGTTTGTAATTTGGGATTTATGAACTAAACCATCTTGATGAACTCCAATATCTACAAATGCACCAAAATCTACTACATTACGTATTGTACCACTTAAAACCATACCTTCTTCAAGATCTTCTATTGTTAAAATGTCTTTTCTTAAGGTTGGTTGTGGCATTTCATCTCTTGGATCTCTTCCTGGCTTTTTAAGTTCTTTTGCAATATCTTTTAATGTAATTGGACCTATAGCTAATTCTATAGCTATATCATCAAATTCTTTATCTGTTAAGTTAAGGTCAGATTCTTTAATTTTTTTATTATCTAAATCTTCAAGAGAATATCCTAAAGAGCTTAAAAAGGTGATTGTAGCTTCATATGATTCTGGATGAACAGTTGTATTATCTAATGGATTTGGACTATCTTTTACTTTCATAAATCCTGCACATTGTTCATATGCTTTTGGACCTAATTTATTTACTTTTAATAACTCATCTCTTGAGCTGAATTTACCATTTTCTTCTCTATATTTTACTATATTTTTTGCTACTTTATTACTTATTCCTGAAACATGTTCCATAAGAGATATTGATGCTGTATTTAGATCAACCCCTACTTCATTTACAGATTTCTCAACAACATTATCAAGAGAATCTCCTAATTTTTTCTGATTCATATCGTGTTGATATTGTCCTACTCCAATTGATTTAGGATCGATTTTTACAAGTTCTGCAAGTGGATCTTGAAGACGTCTTGCAATTGAAATGGCACTTCTTTCACCTACATTATAATCTGGAAACTCTTCTGTTGCTAATTCACTTGCAGAGTAAACACTTGCCCCAGCTTCGTTTACTATAACATATTGTACATCGAGGTCTTTTATGATATCTACAACTATTGCTTCAGATTCTCTTGAAGCTGTTCCATTTCCAATAGCGATTAAGTTAATATCATATTTGAAGATTAAGTCTCGAAGAATGGAACGAGTTTCAGCTATTTTATTTTGAGGTTCTGTTGGAAAGACAAGTGAGGTATCAAGAACTTTTCCATATTCATCTACTACTGCTAGTTTACAACCAGTTCTAAATGCAGGGTCCCAACCAAGCACTACTTTATTGACTATTGGTGCCTGCATTAATATTTGTTCTAGGTTTTTTGAGAAAACCTTTATAGATTCATCTTCAGCTTTTTCAAAGACTTGGCTTCTAAGCTCTCTTTCAATAGCTGGTGCAATAAGTCGCTTATATGAATCTTCTATTGCCTTTTTTAATGTTTCCTCTGTATATTTATTATAGATTGGAGAACTTGGTTTTCCACCTTTATTAATAAGAACATGACGAGTTATATGTAATAATATCTTCTTCAGGTGTATTTATTTTTATTTTAAGGAATTTTTCCCTCTCACCACGATTGATTGCAAGTATTCTATGACTAGCTATTTTAGAGACTTCTTCACTGTATTCATAGTACATATCATAAACAGATTCTATATCTTTATCTTTAGCTTCAGATATAAGCTTACCCTCTTTGTAGCTTAATTCTCTTATAAGAGATCTAAAACTTGCATTATCAGATATTATTTCAGCTATTATATCTTGTGCTCCTTGGATTGCTTCTTCAGTATTATTCACTCTCAAATCTTCTTCTATTTTTTTATCATCACCAGTTAGATAATTTTTAGCTATTTCTTCCACTGGAACTTCTATCTCTTGAGCAAGGATTATATTTGCTAATTCTTCAAGACCCTTTTCTTTAGCTATTGTTGCACGAGTTCGTCTTTTTTGTTTATATGGTCTGTATAAATCTTCAATTTCTACAATTGTTTTTCCATCAAGAATGGCTTTTTTTAACTCATCAGTAAGTTTTCCTTGCTCTTCAATACTTTTTAAAATTGTTTCTTTTTTATCTTCAAGGTTTCTAAGATATTTTAATCTAGCATCAAATTTTCTAAGTATTTCATCATCAAGTGAACCAGTTGCTTCTTTCCTATATCTTGCAATAAATGGGATAGTATTTCCATCATCTATTAGTTTTATAACACTTTCAGCTTGTGATGCTTTTATATTAAGTTCTTGTGATAATGTATCTGCAATCATCATTTTTTCAACATCCAACTATTTTGGAACTTTATAATTTTTATAAGCTTTTTAATATTTATAAGGGTTTTTATTAAGAATTTTCTTTATATTAATAAAATGTTTAATAATATTTTAAGTATTACAGTAATATCAAAAAATTAATAAATATAATGATTTAAAATATATATGTAGAAAACTTAACTTCATTATTAGTTTTCATACTTGAGGTGTTTTATGTTAAATAAACTTTTTAAATTGGATGAAAATAATACTAATATTAAAACTGAAATTCTTGCAGGTATTACTACATTCCTTGCAATGGCATATATTTTAGGTGTAAACCCTACTATGCTTGCTGATGGTGGAATGCCTGCTACTGGTGTGTTCTTTGCAACAGCTCTTGCATCTGGTATTGCATGTATTATTATGGGTCTTGTTGCTAACTGGCCTGTAGGACTTGCACCAGGTATGGGTTTAAATGCATTATTTACCTATACTATTATATTAGGTATGGGTTGTAGTTGGCAAGCGGCTTTATGTGCTGTTGTTTTATCAAGTATAATCTTTTTAATTATTACTATTTCTGGATTAAGGGAAGCAATTTTAAACATCATTCCTATTGATTTAAAATTAGGTATTGGTGCAGCTATTGGTTTCTTTTTAGCATTTATAGGTTTAAAGGGTGCTGGAATTATTGTTGCTGATCCTTCCACTTTTGTAACTTTAGGTACTATGACTTCTCCTCCTGCACTTCTTGCTTTAATAGGTATTATAATTACTATAATTTTATATGTTAGAAAAGTTCCCGCTGCAGTATTTATTGGTTTAATTGCTACTGCAATCATTGGTTTAATCTTCACTGCAGTCGGTTTTGGTGCTGGAGATATGGTTATGCCTAGTATGCCTAGTGAACTTGTATCTATGAATTTTGATTTAAGCTTATTTGGGGCATTCTATACTGGATTTGGTGAATTATTTACTAATATTCCAAACTTAATTATGATCTTATTCTCCTTAGTATTTGTTACTTTCTTTGATACAACAGGTACTTTACTAGGTATTGCAAACCAAGCTGGCTACATCGATGAAGAAGGTAATATTGAAGGTATAGAAAAAGCATTTTTAGTAGATGCTATAAGTGGAATAATTGGTTCTATTTGTGGTACAAGTACTTTAACTGCATATGTAGAAAGTGCTACTGGTGTAGGTTTAGGTGCTAAAACAGGGCTTGCTGCAGTAATAACTGGTATTTTATTCATATTATCTATCTTCTTTGCTCCTACTGTTCTTGCATTATTTACCTCAACTGTAACTGCAGCTGCTCTTGTTATGGTAGGTATTTTAATGATTATCCAATTAAAAGATGTTGAGTGGGATAACTTAGTTGTTGCTTCATCTGTCTTTATGACTATTATCATGATGGTTTTAACTTATTCTATTTCTCTTGGTATTGCATGGGGATTCGTTACTTACGCAGTTGCAACTATTGCCACTGGTAAATATAAAGAATTAAGTTGGGGAATATGGGTAATGGCTATTGTATTCTTCTTATATTTGTTCTTTGGATTATAAATTCAAGCTTTTTGAGGCTTCGCCTCAAAAACCTTGACCAAAAATCTTATCACTTTATGGGATAACTACTTTTTTTATTTTTTATGATTTAATTAGTTAGAAATAGCTAATTTTTTCATTTTAATTATTATTAAAATCTAGTTTGGTTTTAATAAAATATATCAAATAATTATTTTAATTCAAATTTTATAAAAATATAACAAAATATATACATTCTTAAAACATAATAATTATATTGTAAATTATTAAGGTATCATTATTTTTATATAAATAAAAAAATATCAAATAATTATTGTGTATATTAATTTTAAATAATATTTCTGTGAGAAATTTAAAGAGGTGAAAATTTGTATTACTTAGTAATGATTTTAGTTTTTTTGCTTGCTTCAGTTAAATCAACTAAAAATTCTAAAAAATCAGTTTCTATTGTTATCCCTGCATTTAATGAAGAAGCTACTGTTGCTAAAGTTGTTGGTGTTGCATCTAAGTTGTCATATGTAGATGAAGTGATAGTGGTAGATGATGGATCTAGTGATAGAACTGTAGAAGAAGCAGAAAGTGCTGGAGCTACTGTAATAAGTCATATTACTAATGAAGGTAAAGGATCAGCTATCAAAACAGGTTTTAAGAATTCTCATGGAGATATTATAGCTTTTATTGATGCAGATATTTCTAATTTTACATCTAGTAAAATTGATAAGATTATTAGGCCAATTTTAGAGGATAAAACCGACATTACTAAGACTAAATTTGCAAGAGAAAGTGGTCGTGTAACAGAACTTACTGCAAAACCTCTTTTAAGATTTTTCTTCCCAGAACTTAGTTATGAACAACCTTTAAGTGGTCAATTTGCAGGAAAGCGTTCTGCATTAAATAAAATAAGATTTGAAAAAGATTATGGTGTAGATGTTGGTATTGTATTAGATTCTGATGTTCATGGTATTAAGATTTTAGAAGTTGATATTGGAGATATTTCTCATGATATGTCTCCCCTTACTGACTTAAATAAAATGGCTAATGAAGTAGTTAGAACTATTATTGATAGGGCTGTAGAATACGGCCGTGTTACAATGATGGATAAATTAGGTAACTATATTAGAATGGCTGTTATGGGTTTATCTCTTATTATTTTAGGTATTTTCATGATATTCTTTGTTCCATTTATACCAGTTATTATATCTGTTTTTGTAGCTTTTGTTGGTATTGTATTAACTATTTTTTATATTGTAAAGATTATTAGAAGATCTATACCTATTTTAAAGAAAAGTAATACTAAATCTTCATTGAAATCCTTTGTAAAGATGCATTTTCCACTAATTGTTTCAGGTTTAATTTTAATTTTAATGCTTTCTACATTTTTATCAGCAGCTACTTTTAATGATGGGAGAGTTTCAGTAGAACTTACTTCTAGAAACTTTGTTTATGCTCCATCTGATAATAATCATCAAACTATTTCAGTTAGAGGGCCATATACCATTGATAGTGCTATTGAAAATGAAACTAGTATTTTAAGAATCCCTCAAGATGCTTTAAGTACATTAGAGATATCTGTTAATGATACGATGATTATTGATGGTAAATACTATCATGTTAATAGTACAAGAGATGGTGAGGGAGATACATTTAGATTACCATCAAAAGTCAAGCGTGAATTAGATGTCTATGACGGTGAAGTTATACCAAATAGCCGTATAAGTGAAGTTTTCCAAAATATAATTGTTAAACATAATATTCAATTTAATAATTTAAGTGATAAAATGGAAGGATTCGTAGAGTTTAGCATTAGTCCAAAGTCTAAAAATGGCACTTTCTTTAATTTAACCTTAGATAATGAATCTATCTTATCTTCAGTTGGAAACTTTAAAAATGATTCTAGCTATTCGATTTCATATGATGACAATATAATCTGCAATTTTACTAATAAGGATATAGAAAATGGCAATATTACCTTCACTTATAAAGGTCAAGATGGAATGATAGAGTTTAAGAATAGAAACAATACTTCAATTAGAAACTATGTTTCAAGTGATAAAGATTCATTTGTTCAGTTAAAGTCACTTTAATCACTGATTATTAATTTTTTATTAATATTCCTTTATTCAATAAAATAGCTTATTTAATTTTTTATTAATATTCATTTATTCAAATATTCACTTATTCAATAAAATAACTCATTTAATTAATTTTATTATTATACTTATAGGGATTAGAATGAAAATTACAGGAATTGTTACAACAGGTTTGGGAAAAGCAGCGTATTTTTTAAATCAAGAGTTTTATAAATCTCAATTTAATGAAAAATGTGGTTTTACTCCATTTCCAGGAACTTTAAATATTATAGTAGAGGAAGATAAATTAGAAGATATTAGACTAATGAAAAATTCTTGTAAAAATGTTATAAAACCAGATCAGGGTTTTGGTGGAGTAAGATATATTAAAGCTCATTTAAACCAAGATATTCTTGGAGCTATAGTATTTCCAGATAAAACAACACATGATGAAAATTATTTAGAATTTATATCAAAAGATAAATTAAGGGATAAATACAATTTTGAAGATGGAGATGAGGTATTATTAACTATTGATATTTAAATTAAATTAAATTAAATTTTAAATAATTTTATTCATATTTTTTTAATAACTCTCTATAATTGCCTATTTGTAATTCAAGACTGGTTATAGTAGTTTTATTATCTTTAGCTAATTGTTTATAAGATTCAATCATTTCTTCAATTGTTTTATCTTGCTTTTCTATTATTGAATCTTTTTGGCTAAGTAAATTATCATAAGTTCTTGCTATTTTCTTTAATTGTAACTCTAGATTATCTGTATTAGCATGTATTTCTTCTTTATAATCATTAATTAATGTTCTAAGATAGTTGATTTGATTTTGTTTATCATCAATTATAGCTATTTTTTCATCGATTTTCTTTTCTAAATCATCCATCTCTTTCATTCTAGATTTTTCATAATTAATTTCATTTTTTAGCTTTAAATCTAATTTTTCTTTTTCAAACTTGTATTTTATAAGGGTATTATTGAGCTTAGTTATTTTTTCGTCCTTTTCAGAGATTTTTTGACTGTATTCCTCAATTTCAACTGTTTTCAATTCTAAATCATTTCTTAAATCATCTATTTTTTCATCTTTCAAGGATAATTCATATTCTAATTCTTGAATTTCTTCAGTTTTGATTTCAAGATTTTCTTTTAATTCGTTAATCTCTTTAATTGAGTTTTTATTATTAGGTTTATTAGAATTATTTTTCTTTTTCTTTTTAGCCTTATTCTTAAAATTATTCTCTTTATTTAATGAATCATCTGTCATTTTAAACCCTCTATTTTAATGAATTGATCCTTTTAATTTTTATTCAATATCATTTTCTATCTCACGAACTACTTTAGCTGGAACTCCAAGGGCAAGTGAATTATCTGGAATGTCCTTTGTTACTACTGCCCCTGCACCTATAATTACATTATTTCCTATTTTAACGCCGGGTAATATAGTTACATTTCCTCCTAACCAAACATCATCTCCAATAAAAATAGATTTTGCACTAGCAAGATGTTTTCTTCTACCTTTTGGGCTTATAGGATGCCCTACAGTTGTTATAAGGGTATTTGGCCCAATCATAACATTATCGCCAATATAAACTTCCTTTATATCAAGTATTGTTAAATTGTAGTTTCCAGTAAAATTTGATCCAATATGAATGTTTTTCCCATTATCAAAACTAAATCTTTTACCAATCCAAACATCTTCACCAACAGAACCTAATATCTTTTTTAAGGTATCATATTGTTTTTCTTTCTCCATTGGATTTATATTATTATACCTTTCACTTTCTACTATTGCATTGTCTTTAATCGCTACTAGTTCTTCATCATCATAACAATATTCAAGGCCGGCTTTTAGTTTTTCAAGTTCACTCATCATTTAAATCACAAAATAGTTTGGATATTTAAAAATAGAAAAAATTAAAGATTTCAATTAAAGTAAAAATAATAAAAAAAGTTTATAATAGCTTATTAGCTATTATTTTATATGGTTTTTAAACTTATTTAGCATACTCAAATGCTGCCATTGCTTTTACAATTTTCCCATCATCTTGAGGTTTTGCCTGTAATTGTAGACCTACAGGAATACCTTCTACATCACCAGCCTTTACACTAGCTGCTGGAATACCTGCTAAGTTAGCAATTACAGTAAGTACATCGTATGCATACATTTCCATAGGTTCTAATTTTTCACCTAAGCTATGTGGTAATTTAGGAACAGTAGGACCTACAATTAAATCTACATCCTTTAACATTTTATTAATCTCATTTCTAATAAGAGATCTTGCTTGAAGTGCTTTTTGGTAGTATTTTCCACTAAATTCTTTTTGTGAAATGTATGAGCCAATCTGGATTCTTCTAAGTACTTCTTCTCCACATACCTCTTCGATTCTAGAACCGTATTTTCTTCCATCGTATTTTCTAGTAGCTGAGAAGAATTCTACATAGTTAATAAGATAGTAGGTAGGTAAACAGATATTGATGTGGTTAAAGCTTAATTCTACAAGTTCTGCACCTAATTCTTCTAGTTTTTCAACTGACTTATCAATAATTTCGTTAATCTCATCGTTAGTTACTTCTCTAAATTCACGACAAGTAGCTATTTTCATACCTTCAAGAGGCTTTTTGCGTCCTTTTATAGATTCAGCTATTTCAGTAAAGTTAGGAGCATCCCATTTTAATGTAGTACATTCAGTTGGATCATATCCAATGATAGTATCTAATGCAAGGGTAATTCCAGTAATATCACGAGCCATAGGACCTATTTGGTCTAAACTCATTGATAAATCAAGTAAACCTTGTCTTGAAACTGCACCATAGCTTGGCTTCATACCTAAAACTCCACAGTGGGAAGATGGGTTTCTAATAGATCCACCAGTATCAGAACCTATTGCAATATCACACATTTCAGCACTTACAGCTGCTGCGCTTCCTCCACTTGAACCTCCGGGGATTCTTCCAGGAGCAGCTGGGTTATTTACAGCTCCATAGTAAGAAGTTTCAGTTGAACTACCTGCTGCAAATTCATCCATATTGTTAATTCCAATGATAATTCCATCTTCTGATTTGATTTTTTTAACAACAGTTGCATCATAACTTCCAATATAATCTTCTAATGTTTTAGATGCAGCAGATATAATAAAGTCTTCTACATTAATATTAGCTTTAATACCAAATACTAAACCAGCAAGAGCTCCTACTTCTTCTCCATTTTTGATTTTTAAATCAATCTCTTCTGCTTTAGCAATTGCTTCTTCTTTATTTACTTCAAGAAAAGCATTAATATCTTTGTTTTTCTCTTCAATAACTTTAATATAAGCTTCTACATTTTCTTTTGCAGTAATTTCCTGATTTTTTATTGCATTTAATTTTTCAAGGATATTCACATCAAACACCTTTTTTTTAAATATTTATTAATTATGACTTTACAGTTTTTAATAAAGATTTTAAACTGTTTTTATTAATTATAAAAAATAGTTTTTTAAAATTATTTATTAATATTTCTTATATAATATACTAACTCTATATTTTAATATTTAAATAATGTTTGGTATTTCAGCATTTTTAAAAGAATACAATTAAAATTTTTTACAAATTTATAAAATTTAATATTATAAACCTATTATGAATCTAATTATTATTATAAACCCATTATAAACCTAATTATTTTAAATCTTCTTTTAATGCTTTTTTAGACCATTCTGAATCCATTAGTAATGCTCTACCAATACCAATTAAGTCACAATATCTTTTACTTAGTAAGTCTTCCCCATCACGAGCTTTTTTAATTCCTCCAGTAAGAATTATAGGGACATCACAAGATTCTTTAGCTATTTTACTAAGTTCTTTAAAGTATCCAGCTTCTTTACTATGGGGATTTACATATCTACAAAGGCCTCCAGAGATATCTATTAAATCTACTCCACTGTTAACAAAAGATTTAACTGCGATAGGAATTTCTTCTAATTTACTTCCTCCTTCTAAATAATCATAAGCACCAAAACGAATAGCTATTATATAATCATCACTTACAGCGTTACGAACTTCTTTAATAATCTCATTATGTAATCTCATACGATTTTCAAGACTTCCACCATACTTATCTATTCTTTTATTTGTATATGGTGAATAAAATTGACTTAAAAGGTATCCATGTGCTGCATGAATTTCTACACCATCAAAACCGGCTTTCTTACTGCGTATAGCTGATTTTACAAAGGATTCTTTCACATAATTTATATCGTCAAGAGTTATTTGGTTTAAATTTATTTTATTAGATGATATTGACTCTAAACCTGCATGATTAATCTGTGCAATAGCAAAACTATCTTGTGAATGTATAGCATTAGTAAGTTTTTTATAGCTATCTATTACACTATCATCTGCCATAGAGAGCTGTTTTGGACTTGCCATACCTTCATGAGATACATATTCATGCTCTACTATTATAAGGCCAGTTCCCTCAGCTCTTCTGTAATAATAGTCTATTAAGGCATCTGACACTTTTCCCTCTTCACTAAGTTCTCTTGCCATAGGTGGCATAACTATACGATTAGAAAGACTAATATTTTTTATTTTTAAAGGACTGTTTAATAGCATAATTTCACTTATTTCATTTTAATCTTATTAGATTTTTTCATAATATATTCATTTTATTAGAAAATTTATATATTAATAATTTTAAACTATATTTAATAAAAGTTTATTTGAAAGTTTATGATATATTTCAAAGTTTAGAATGTATTTGAAAGTTTATAATCAAATTTATTAATTCTTATGTGAGTTGATAAAATGACTAAAAAAGCTATTGTATTTGATAACTCTGGAACATTGATAGAAAGATTTAGAGTTATAAAAGATGTATCTACAGGTGAATTGATCACTCATATTAACTCTTTAAATTTAATAGATAGTTTTTTAAATGCGGCACTTGTTGTTTTACAATTTAATACTAATTGTTTAAAGGGGCTTGATCCAAATACATTAATAAGTGATTTTGTTATTGAAAACAATATAGATTTTGATATTAGTTATTATTCAACAGATGTTTCTAAAGAGGAAATTACAGCTATTTTAGAAAAAGATACAGCTATTATAAAGGATATTACAGATACTTTTCCACTTTTAAAAGAGAGGGTTCCTAATATGGAATTATGTAATGGTTCAGCTGTCATTATAGATATTGCAGAAGAAAGAATAGCTTATACAATCACTTCTGCAGGTCAATTATTTAGCGGTGTTAAAGAGACAATAGCTAAACTTCAAGATAATGATATAGATGTATTTATTGCATCAGGAGATAGATCTGCTGCTATTAAAAGGCTTGCTGATATTACTGGAGTACCTGAAGGCCATGCATTTGCAACTGCTAGTACACATAGAAAAGCAGAAATAGTAGCTAATCTTCAAGAAAAAGGTTATAAAGTTATGATGGTTGGAGATGGCCCTAATGATATTTTAGCATTCAAGCAAGCTGATTCTGCCGTACTAACAACAGAGCAAAAAGATGGTGACTTTCCTGATAAATTAAAAAATTATGCTGATTTTGTTATAGGAGATATTTCTGAAGTTCTTCAAATTGATTTCTAAATTTTATTTTTCTATTTATTTTCTTAAACTTATTTTGTTTTATTTTTTAAATTTACACTTAAAATAATACTTTTCTTTTCTTACATGGTTTAGCTATTTAAAATTATTCTTGATTTTCCTTAAAAAAAATCTTTAATATGTTTTAGTTATTTAAAATTATTCTTGATTTTTTCTTAAAAAATCTTTAATTACTTTTTTACTTTTTATTACATCATCAAAATTATTTAACTCAATAATTCCATCTTTAACATATTTTAATAAATTTAAATCAAGTGTACCATCCCCTATTGCTTGGTGTTTGTCTTTTATGCCATCGTTATCATTAATATGGTTATAAAGAATATTGGGGATTTTAAAGAAACTTAATTGATCTTCACAGGTATTTACATGGCCTAAGTCAATGGTAATACTGCATCCTGTTTCATTTGTAAGGTCTTCTAATTCATATGCTCTATTACCAAGATAAGAGAAACGTTCTGGCATATTTTCTATAGATATTTTTGCTTCTTTATCTTCAGCATACGCTACAAGTTCATGGGTAGATTCAGTTAAAAATCCAAGAGCCATATCTCTTAAGTGTTTTTCTGGCCTTCCTATTTTACCAGGATGGGAAGTTACACCTATAGCTCCAATTTCATCTGCAAGATCTAGACATTCTTTTGTTTGTTTTACTGACTCTTTACGTATTCCATCATTTAAACTAGCAAGATTTATATCAACATTCACTGCATGTATGTAAATATCTAAATCATATGAGTGAAATGCTTCTATTACTTCTTTATTTCCAAGTAAAACATCTTGTCTATATGGACCTTCTGCAAGTAATTCTACACTATCAAATCCATTTTGCACTGCTATATCAAGCATTTCATCTACTTCTTTTGAAAAAAGTGAAAGAAGTGAAAATCCTAATTTCATTTTAATCCTCTATTCTAATCCTCTATTTATTTATTCTAAAACTATTTATTAATCTTTAAAATTTATAAATGATAAATAATCTTCAAACTTCTAAAATGATTAAATAATCTCCAAACTTTTATAGATGATTAAACAGTGTCCAAACTTCTGGATACTTTTTAGCTATTGCATCATCAATTAAATTTGAAGCTTCATTACTTATACTAAATTCAGGTTCAGTTTTTCTTAAGTATCTTAGTACTGCTGCAGATCTTGCAGACCATAATGTTATTCTTGGATTATTTTCAACTGTTTCGATAACTTCATCTATAAGCTTTTCTTCTTTTTCACTAAGAAGACTATCAAGTTCATTTAAATCATCAGAAGCTTCAACTATTTGAGTAGTTAATTTTTTTTCTTCATTTAGATTGCTAGCTGAATCAATATTTTCCATAGTTTTTTCATATCTGATTCTTTCTTCAATTTTTTCACTTATCTCATCATCAAGTTTTACTTTTTCATCATCATTATAGAAAACATTGGTATAGTTAGAAGACTCATGTGCTTTTTTATTTTCTTCCTCAATAATTTCTACATTATCATCAATTCCACTTTCTTCAAGGTCTACACCATCTGTAGTTTCTTCAACTATATCCTCTAGTTTTTTACTTTCTTTTTTAGTTTCTTCAGATTCTTTTAATAAATTTTCTAAACTTATTCCTTCTTCAAGCTCTTTTTCTTCAATTTTTGGAATTAAAGAGTCTAAACCTCTTCCTAATCCTGAATTTTTTTCTTTTTTAGCCATTATACCAAACCCTTTTTAAATTCGTGTTTTTTTTATAGTCATATGATATTATAATCTTAAAATTCATCTGTTTTTTAAATATAGTATTAAATTTTATTTTCTATTTTCCACTATCCATCTCTAATAACTCTTTAGCTAATTTCAAGTAAGATATTGCTCCTTTGCTTTCTGGATCATAGACAATACATGGTTTGCCATAACTAGGAGCTTCTGCTAAACGTATATTTCTTGGAATAACTGTTTTAAAGATTTGTTCTGTGTCTTTGAAGTATTTTTTTAATTCTGCATATACTTCTCTTCCTAGCCTAGTTCTGGCATCATATAAAGTTAAAAGTATTCCTTTAATTGGTGTAGGGCTTCTTAATCTTTTCTCTACAAGTTTTATTGTATTCATTAAGTCTGCTAAACCTTCAAGAGCGAAATATTCTGCTTGTATTGGTATTAATACACTATCTGCAGCTATCAATGAGTTTATTGTTATTACTCCAAGTGAAGGTGGTAAATCTATTATAATGTAATCAAAAATGTCTTTTATAGGTTCAAGTAAGTTTTTAAGTGCAATATGATAGTTTGTTTCCTTACTTAATTCTACTTCTATACCACTTAAATCAATGTTACTTGGTAATATGAATAAATTTTCAATTTTTGTTGGAATTGTAGCTTTTTGAACACTACACTCATTTACTAAAGCTGTGTATACTGTTTTTTTATTTTCTGTTTTATTTATTCCAAAACTTGTTGTTGCATTTGCCTGTGGATCCATATCTACTACAAGAACTGCCTTTCCCATTGCAGCAATTGATGTTGCTAAGTTAACTACAGTAGTTGTCTTTCCACATCCACCTTTTTGATTCATTACAGCGATTATTTCTCCCATTATATTAATTCTCCTTAGTATTTTTCTTAAAATAAAGTGATTATTAGATTTAATCATTATAAGTTAATTCTTATAACTTACTTCTTATATCTTATACTTTATAATTTATAACTTTTAATATATAAGTTTTAATATATAAGTTTTAAGTTATATCTTATTATTTTTACTTTATACTTTATAACTTATATTTTATAATTTTTAATTTATAAGTTTTAATTTTTAACTTATTTCTTATATTTTATAAGTTATTAGTTATAACTTATCACTTATAACTAAAATTATAATAAATTTAATAATAAATTATAAGTTATAACTATTATTTCAAAATAAAATAGCTTAAAAAAAGAGCTATTATATTTATTAAAGAGCTATTATATTCATTAAAAGAGCTATTATATTCATTAAAAACAGTTTAAAAAAAGAGGGAGTAGTTATCACAAAAGTGATAACAAAAAGTTCTGATTCGTATAAAATTCTCATGTAAATTATGAAAAATCTATTTAGAATTTTCCATAGTTCCATCCATATAACTTGCATAACCTTTAAAGTCCATTAAACCATGACCAGAGAAGTTAACAACAATAGTTTTTTCTTCACCGGTTTCCTTACATTTTTTAGCTTCATCAATGGCAACTTTAATTGCATGGTTTGTCTCAGGAGCTGGAATTACACCTTCACACATTGCAAAGAGTTTACCTGCTTCAAATACATCTCTTTGATGAACAGTTACTGGGTTAATATAACCTTCATTTTTAAGTAAAGATACTTGTGTGTTCATACCATGGTACCTAAGTCCACCTGCATGTACAGAAGGAGCTACAAAGTCGTGACCTAATGTAAACATTTTTAAAAGGGGAGTAAATCCTATGTTATCTCCAAAGTCGTATCTGTACTCACCATGTGTCAATGTTGGACATGCAGAAGGTTCTACTGCTATGAATTCACTATCAGAATTTCCTTGAATTTTATCTTTGAGGAATGGGAATAAAGATCCACCAAAGTTACTTCCTCCACCAACACATGCAATCATTGTATCTGGTTCTTCTTCAACTTTTTCTAATTGAACTTTAATTTCTTGACCAATAACTGTCTGGTGTAATATAACATGGTTTAATACACTACCTAAAGTATATTTTACTTTATCATCAGTTAATGCGTCTTCTACAGCTTCAGAAATTGCAATTCCAAGAGAACCTGGAGTGTCTGGGTTTTCTGCAAGTACTTTTCTACCAACTTCAGTATTCTCACTTGGTGAAGCATGTACTTGTCCATCATATAATTCCATAATTGTTTTTCTGAATGGTTTTTGGTCATATGAGACTCTTACCATGTATACAGTACAATCAATTCCCATCATAGATGCTGCAAGAGATAATGCAGTACCCCATTGCCCTGCACCAGTTTCAGTAGTAATTCTTTCAATTCCTTCTTTTTTAGCATAGTATGCTTGAGCTATTGCACTGTTTAACTTGTGACTTCCTGTTGGGGATGTATCTTCTCGTTTATAATAGATTTTAGCAGGGGTATTTAATTTTTCTTCTAAGCCTCTTGCTCTACATAGAGGGGTGGGTCTTCCTAATCTTTGATAGAGTTCTCTTACTTCATTTGGTATTTTTATATATCTTTCAGTGGAAAACTCTTGATTAAGACATTCATTTACGAATATTTGAGGTAATGTAGCTATTTGATCCTTTCCTTCACTATTTTTAGGAGCAGGAAGTTCTACAGGTAAATCAGCATTAATATTGTACCATTTAGTTGGTACTTCATCATTTGTTAAATCAATTCTGTATTGCATAATATCACATTTTTTATGAATTTTTTTATAAACCTTATAAATATGGATATAAATTTTATAAATATCAGATAAAATTAGTATTTTTATATTAATATTTTTATTCTGTACTAATAATCTGTATAATGTACTATATAAAGCTTTGTAGTATAATTTTATACATTATAGTATTGATTATTAATTTTTTCAAGTATTTTTTAAAATTTTTGAGGTTGTAAAATTTTATAGGCTTATTTTATTTTTATGTGATTTTTTGTCCAGTTTTTCATTTGGTAGTCTAAAAATGTTAGAATTCCATTTTTAGTTTTGTAAGTTTTCTTAATTTTTTCTGGATTTGTTTGTCTGTAGTAATTTTCTACTTTATTTGATGTTTTTTCAATATTTTCATCATCTAAGTATTCTATGTATCTTTTGAAGTGATTTAAGACATGTTTGTTTACAAATTGCATTAAAACTTCTGGAATCGAATCATTAATTTTCTATAATAATTTTTAAATTTTTCAATCGCTTTTTTTGAAGAATTTTGTTTAAA